>DATFKV010000573.1:0-5028 GCA_035268465.1 Cryomorphaceae bacterium
ATCAGATACGAAGAACGGCTGAACTTCTCTTTTGACGTAAGTGCTGAACACGAAAATTGCTCCATACCTCCTCTGTTGATTCAAACTCTTGTAGAAAATGCCATTAAACATGGCATCTCTCATTTACCCTCCGGTGGCAATGTTTCAATTCACTTAGAAGTCCTTGAAAACGATTTATTAAAGATATCGGTAGTGAATACGGGAAAAATGTCAAGTTCGAATATCTCGCATGATTCGACCGGGGTGGGGCTTGAAAACACCAAACGCAGGCTTAAATTGCTCTACGGCGAAAAGGCTAAACTGAATATATACAACCAAAAAGATGAGGTAGTTTGTGATGTCCTCATTCCTTATAAACTAATCAATTGTTGAAAATGAAAGTACTTCTTATTGATGATGAACGGCTGGCGCGCAAAGAGCTTTCAAGCCTGTTGGAAAAGCATTCTGATCTCGAAATCATCGGAGAAGCTCAGAATGCGGACGAAGCTAAAGCTCTAATCGAAGAATTGAGTCCCGATCTGATTTTTCTCGACATCCAGATGCCCGGAAAAACCGGTTTTGAATTGTTGGAAGAGTTGGAAAACACCCCCGAAGTCATTTTCGTTACCGCATATGATGATTATGCCATTCGAGCTTTTGAGGTGAATGCCTTGGATTATTTGCTAAAGCCGGTAGATGAAGCCAGGCTGGAACATACCTTATCACGCGTGCAGGAGAGGTTGGAAAAATCCAATGAAGACGTGTCCGAATCTGAAAATGATTCTGCGTTGACCATGGATGATCAGATCTTCCTGAAAGACGGCGATAAATGTTGGTTCGTTACCCTTAGAGATATTAAACTGTTTGAGTCGGAAGGGAATTATGTGCGCGTTTACTTTGGGAACAGCAAACCGCTTATTCTGAAAAGTCTGAACAATCTTGAAAAGCGTCTCCTTGAGAAAGACTTCTTCCGCATTAACCGCAAGTTTATAGTCAACTTAAAAGAGGTAGTCCATATAGAGCCATGGTTTAACGGAGGCCTTCAAATCAAATTGAAAACCGGTGAGCAATTAGAGGTGTCTCGACGCCAATCTTCAAAATTTAAAGACCTGTTGAGTCTTTAGCGGTAGAATTAAACCGTGATTTGTTCATAACGATTTTCTCTGGTCTTTCATTGATCCATATTAGTCTGCTATAATCATTCGTTGGTAGAAATTGTCTTGACAATTCGGATTAAAACTTGAACCTTAGTGTCTCAATCTGAGTAAAAGAGAGTAGAAATTTTAAAGATTATGGAGGCATTTATCAGAAGACCAACTAAATCGACACCTTACGTGCACCTTGATGCTAGAGAAGGAACCTATTTATTGGCCGGTAGATCCATTCCGATCGATGCGGAGCAATTTTTTAGTCCTATCTTGTCTTGGATTGATGACCTCACCGCGGAAGGGGTTTCTTTTATAGACTTTCGTTTTCGCTTTGACTTTTTCAATATTGCCTCTTCAAAAAGAATTCTTTTCATTTTGTATAAACTGGCTGACCTCCAAAAGAATGGAGTACAGGTAAATATCCGATGGATGTATGAGCGTTTCGATGAAGATATGCTGGAAATTGGACAAGATTACAGTGTAATGATCGATAAGCTTCACTTTTCTTTCGAAGAATACGATTTAGTTGAGCAGCAAGAACAAGCTTTCGCTAAACTGGGATAAGTCATTCCCAATCACCCTTCTTTATTATATTTGCGCTCCTGAAATATAGGATATGCGCATAGTCAAAGAAGTTTCACATCCACGCTTCAAGATCACCATCTTTTCTTGGAACAATAAGTACATCATAAAAATTGAAGATGCCCACTTGGAGCAGTCTTTCAAGATAGACTCTACCGAGGTAGCCGGATTGGACGAAGTGGAAGCTATGCTTACCGAAGAATTTCTTATTTCTACCTTAAAGCGTTTTGTTGAGATGGGGAAAGATTTTGCTCAATCTTACCGAGATCGATACGCTAACCTTAATAAATCCTAAACATGAAACATTCCTTCCTAATAGTTGCTTGTGCTACTCTTGTGCTGGTCTCTTGTAATGACACGACAGAGAAGAAAAATCAAGAAAAATCGGTCAATGTCACGGCTGATAGTACAAAAACTGAAAGTGCAGGCTTGAAAGTAGCTTTCATCTACGGTGACACCGTCAATGCGCAATACAGGTTTCTTCTGGATGCTCAAGATGAGTTGGAGAAAGAGCAGAAGGTGATTGAAGAAAGGATTAACCGAAAGCTTCAGAAAGCCGAAAAGCGTGCTATGGAACTTCAGCAACAAGCTCCGACCATGACGCAAATGCAAGTGCAAGAAGCACAGTTGGAATTGCAGAATCTGGACATTGAAATTCAACAATTTCAAGAGCGACTCGCCACTGATTTTAGAAAGAGGGAAGTCGAGTTGCAGGTGGAATACACCGACAGAGTGAATAAGATGCTGGAAGAGTACAACGCCGATGGTCAATACGATATGATTTTAAACTTTCAGCCCGGAGGAAATCTTCTTTGGATCAAAGACTCATATGACATTACCGATGAGGTGCTCGCCAAATTAAACGAGCAGTACGATACTGATCTGTCTGAACCTGATGAAGAAAATAAAACAGAGTAATGTATAGCATTGCAAAGCTTAAACAAAAGGAGAACATATCAGAGTATCTCCTTTTTTTGTGGCAAATGGAAGACCTTTTGCGCGGGATCGATTTCGACTTGTCAAGACTGGATACCGAAATTTTACCAGCCATAAAGAATGAGGAGGAGCGATTGAAAACACGAAGCTGGCTCGCCGAAATGGCAAAAGACATGGAGCGCGGATCTCTTCAGGTTAGCGGTCATCACTTCGAGACTTATGAAGTGCTAAACGAGTTGGCCATGCTTCAACAAACACTTCTCAATATCACCAAAAGCGCTCCTTTTAAGAAAGCCTATGAAGCGGCTCAGCCCGTATTGGAAGACTTCAGGAAGAAAGGTGAAAAGGTGCCTAAAAGCGACATGGAAACCGCCCTCACTGCGCTTTACGGAGTGCTGACTTTGAGGATAGCAAAGAAAGAGGTCTCCGAAGAGACCTCTAAAGCAATGGTGCCGATTTCGGCATATTTACGAGAGCTTACCAGAGCCTATCATCTGATGAAGGCCGGTAAACCGTTTTAGTCGAAATAACTAAAACTCTCTCCTTTCTTGATAGTGAGTAGCGTTTCGTAAATCAGTTTGATTACGTTTTCTACATCATCTTTATGGATCGATTCAACGGTGGTGTGCATATAGCGCAAAGGCAGAGATATCAGCGCACTCGCCACTCCTTTTCCTGAGTAAGCGAAAGCATCCGTATCGGTGCCCGTACTGCGACTGGCAGCAGCTCGTTGAAATGGTATCTTTTTGGCCTCAGCCGTGGCAATGATCTTTTTCAAAAGATTATTCTGAACTGCAGGGCCGTAAGTTAATACAGGACCTTGACCCGCATGGTAATCACCCTGCTCGATTTTGTCAATCATGGGGGTTTGGGTGTCGTGGCATACGTCGGTAACTATAGCCATATCAGGATCGAGCGTGCGACTGATCATTTCAGCACCACGAAGCCCAACTTCCTCTTGAACCGAATTAACGATGTAAAGCGTGAACGGCAACTTCTTTTTATTCTCGTGAAGGAGTCGTGCCACTTCGGCGATCATGAAACCACCCGCCCTGTTGTCAAAGGCACGCCCTACATAATATTTTTCATTGAGGACCATAAACTCATCTTCGAAAGTCACCACGCACCCAACATGAACTCCGAGCTTTTCGACTTCCTCTTTTGAATTGCAACCACAATCCAAGAAGATGTTTTTCATGGTCGGAGCCTCGTCTTTTCCATTGGCGGGATTTCTTGTGTGTATGGCAGGCCATCCAAAGATTGCTCTTACCGGTCCTTTGTCGGTGTGTATGATCACTCGCTTACTGGGGGCAATCATGTGGTCGGAGCCACCATTTCGACGTAAGTAAATAAAACCCTTATCGGTAATGTAGTGCACAAACCAACCGATCTCATCTGCATGTGCTTCAATTGCTACTTTATAATCCTGTCCCGGATTGATCACTGCTGCTACCGAACCATATATATCCGTTTGGTAGTCATCGATGTAGGGCTTCAAATATTCGAGCCACATCTTTTGTCCTTGGGTTTCAAAACCCGTCGGAGACGCGTTGTTGATATACTTTTCTAAAAATGTTATTGATTTTTTATTGAGAATGGTTTTTTGGGCCATAAATATTGTTTTGCGCAAAAATAGCCTTTTCAATCGAAGGCAATAAATAAGCAGGGCAACCTTTAGGTCCTAATTCTTCGTAGAACAATCAATTTCATACAAACCTTTACGTTTTGAAAAAAGCATTACTCTTCATTTTCATCGTTTTCGGCGTCGGTGCTTTTGCCCAGGATGATTCGCTCTTGGTAAAAGTGGCGGCAGACACGCTGGGCAATGACATGCAAGAAGGCGGTATATCCGTTGAGGCCTTGGAGCTTTACAACTTGGCTCTTCAAAAGGCCGAGAACCAAGAAACGGACTCAGCTGTCCTTTACTTTTCGGAAGCTATAAAACTGGAGTCTGAGTTTGCGAAGGCCTACTATAACCGTAGCTCTGCTTTTTTGGAATTGAATAATTTGCCAAGTGCCCTTTTGGATATCGATCAGTATCTGGCTTTATCCGATACGGCTTCGAAGGGCTACTTTACGCGCGCCGCCATCTTGGATGAACTAGGTCGCACGGAAGATGCATTGGACGCATACGGCACCGCTGTAGCCAAGGAGGATCAGGCCGACATGGCTTTTTTGGCTAGTGGCAACATTCATTTACGAAATGAGGCCTACCAAGATGCTATTGACAATTTTACGAATTACCTAAAGTATCACCCTTCCGACGGCATGGTCTTACACGATCGAGGTTCCGCTTACCAACAGCTCAGTGACTTGAAATCTGCCGAAAGGGATTACCGACAGGCCGCTTTGGTAAGGCCTGAACTAGCTACAGCTTTCGCCA
>DATFKV010000574.1:0-4187 GCA_035268465.1 Cryomorphaceae bacterium
CGGCCTTTTACTTTAGATGAAGTCCGTATTAAAAGCTGTAGCTATAGCTAACTGAAAATGTTCTTCCCGGAAGCAAACGAGTAAAAATCTGATCTTCGGCATTGAACGATTGGAATACTTCTTCACGTGCATCATTGAGGATGTTATTCACGTTTAGGCCTAGATTCATTCGGTCATCTTTACCAAACTGCTTATTGGCATTGAAGTTAATGCTGTGAAACGGCACCGTATAAATGTCGGGACGGTCTACGATTCCAACATATTTTAAGGTAGATGACTGAACGTTGTAGAAGATACCGGCTTGAAGATTCTTCAAGACACCCATCTCCGATCCATTGAATGAGATACCGGCATTTACGATCAAGGGAGCCTGCCCTGCCATAGCCCGATATTCGTCTATTTCTTGACCTTCGCGTCGATTGGCCACTCTACTTCGGTATTCGGTAGCACTCAATCTTATGCGAGACTCCGTTACCGTTACATTCATAGAAAGGCTGAACTGCCGCAATTTTTCAGACACCACATCTAAGCCGGACCTTATTTCAAGCTCAGCTCCCAACAGTTCTCCGTCGCCTACATTTCTGGGCTGGAAGGCGTTGGCCTGCGTAGTAAATTGAACGATTTCAATGGGGTTTTCAAATAACTTGTAGAATGCACCAAATGAAACTGTTTGGCCCAATGAAGGAAATATTTCATAACGAAGATCGAGGTTCTGGATATTGGTGCTCTGAAGGTTGCCGTCCCAATACTCAATCCCCGCAGCATCGTTGGCATCTCTAAATAGGCCGCCTATGAATGTTCTCCCGGTAAGAGGGTCATAGATTTCAGCGTAAGAAAGCTCCTTCAAGGATGGTCGCGCTATGGTTTGGGTATATGAAAAACGAATATTTTGTTTTTCCGTAACTCCCCAAACCAAGTTGAGCGATGGAAACAGATTGAAATTATTCAATACTTCATCGTTGTCTAATACGTTTGTACCCAACTGGTCCTGACCAGTATACAGTTGTAGATAGTTCTCAGCCCGAAGACCTACGGTTGCCCGAACATTTTTCAAGAAAGTGAATTCGGTGGACGCATATCCCGCACTACTGTATACCTGCGCGTTGAACTCATTGGGGTTCGTAGGCAAGAAAATAGCATCAATCGTTGTTCCTATCGTCGGGTCATCTCCTATTAACCAAAGGTTTTCATCACTAAAAATTTCATTGGGGTTTCCGGTTAGCTCAAGCCCCCTCACATTCACGTTAAAGCTTCTGATGTTGTAGTCTCGATTTTTATAAGTGAAACTTCCGCCGAAGGAGATTTTTCCTTTGTTGCCGAAAATTTCTAAATCTTTAGTGGCATCGACTTTATTGGCAACATTCAGTTCATTCAGATCTCTCCAGATTCGCTGAGGAAAACCGGCTTCGGTGCCAATGATGAAGTCATCGTTTCGAATTTCATAACGCGTAAATCGCACGTCGGGATCATCCATTATCGAAAGCGTTGGTGAGATACCCCACTCTAAATTCCACTTTGAATCAGAGAAGTAATGCTCTCCGCCCACTAAGAGGTTGGTCATGGACTTTTGGCTGTATTCTAAGTTGTGCTGAAAACCATAGAAAATAGCACCTTGATCCGCGTTGAGATAGTCAAATATCCCTGCCTTTGACTCCCCGTTTTGTATGTGCAAAAGGTTGAGTTTGTATTTTGAACTTTGAGTTTTAATCGCAAACCCCGCCATACCGCTTAGCATGACATTGTTTACACCAAAACTCCCCGTTTGCAGTTCACGTACCTCCATTTCATTGATTGAAGGGTCTGCCAGCAATCCGTACCTGCCATATTCAGCATCTTCATAAAACTGAGTTTGGTTTTTGTAGGAAAATATCAAGTTGTATCCTATGGTATAGTTGTCCTTTGGCTTTTGGTTTCCGTAGTTAAATCCGAATCCAAAATCCATAAAACTGTTAGATTGAAAGGCGGCTAAATCAGGAGTAAAAGAGCGCAATATATTTTGATAGCGTTGTCCTTCCTCACCGTTGGGGTTGCCAACCACCTCGGCAAACTGTGGGATATTCTCTGTGGCGGGTATGCTTCTCATTCCATCATCATATCCCAGAAAATCCGTGCTGCTACCATTGTATGTCAGATAATCGGAATTGAAGTGAAAATCGGGATTGTACCCTAAACTGAGGCTGATTTTTGCGATTTTTTCTTCGGGAAACTCTTTTGTATTAATGTCTACTGCGCCACCGGTGAAATCGGCCGGAAGATTGGCGATGAAAGTTTTGTTTACAATGATATTGTCCAAAACATTCGTGGGAAAAAGGTCCATCTGAATCGTGTTTCGGTCAGGATCAAGCCCTGGTACGTCAAAGCCATTGAGAAGGGTTTTTGTGTAGCGGTCGCCCAACCCTCTTACAAATACGTATTTGCCTCCCTGAATGGACACCCCGGGAACTCGTTTCACTGATGAAGCCGCGTCGGAATCGCCTATTTTCTTGAAATTGGCCGAAGAAATTCCGTCGATCATATTTGCGGATTTTTTCTTCATGGTGAGCAGAGCAGTTTCATTATTTCTAGCCATGGTGGCAGTGATCACTACCTCCTCCAAATCGGCGGCATCAGTAGATAACCGTATATTCTCAAGAAGTGCCGTTTGACCTTCTTCGACCCGCACACCTTCAATTAATTGCGGTTCGAAAGAAATGAATGAGAACCGAACATTATGAGTACCAACCGGAACTTGCAAATTGAATTTACCGTCCAGGTCGGTAACGGTACCCACAGTGGTGCCGTCTATCACGACATTCACACCCGGCATAGTTAAACCGGTTTCTCCTTCGAAAACCGTTCCTCGAATTGATCCGCTTTGAGCTAACCCCGCATTTGAAACGAGGAAAAGAAGGGCAAAAAATGCGGACTGAATGAATTTTCTCATTATAAAATTGTCTGTCTTTAAAAAGAGGAAAAACCCGCAGCCACGAGGCTGCGAGTTTTAGGTGTTTTTATTTGGTGAATGAGTCTGAATCAGAGACCTAAATCAGTCAAGGCTCCCGAAACAGATGCCCAAGACCAAGTGTTGAAAGAAGATGCGTTTGCACCTACAGTGTTAGCACCCTCAGCTACGTTAACCGTGAAGTCAGCGCTTCCGTCAAGAAAGTAATCGGAAACTGCTTCGCCCGCAGGAATAGTTGCCTCGAAGTTCATGAAATCTCCAAAACCTCCTTCCGCAGGAACGGGAAGTTCATCGAAATCCTGTCCGGCGCTCAAACCGAAGAAGTAAATATCAGACATGATAAGTCGTGAATTAGGGTCTAAGTCAACCAAACCGTCAGCATCTCCGGCGAATACCGTACCATTCGTGATAGTATGTTCAGCATCTAGAGTTCCTTCCGGTCCGTCGAGTTCGAAACATTCATCTCCGGGATTTACAACGATAAAGTTATTAAGCGTACCGCTCCAAGATTGGTCCGTATCTATAGCATCGTCACCTGCATTCCAAACGAGGGCATTGGTAACATTTACCGTACCACCAAACCATTCAATACCATCGTCTTGATTTCCTACAATCTCAATATTCTCAATCACAGTGCTGTTTCCTACACCGCCGAGTGTTAATCCATTGATCTCATTTCCTTCGCCAATGTTTGAACCACCGTGACGTATAGAAACATAACGAAGGATTCCTGAATCATCCGCAGCATCGGTCCCACCGTAAAGACCATTTTGGTCAGATGGAGGGATACCTTCGATTTGCACCGCATCATCATCTGCTGAGATCGGAGCATTTCCAAGTATGATCAGGCCTCCCCACAAACCATTTAAGTCGGGATCAAGATTCGGACTTGCCACCATCCCCGGCTCAATTTCATCTGCTACTGAAGTAAAAATGATTGGCTGAGTTTCAGTCCCCTGAGCATCGATTTTTGCACCGCGTGCAATCAAAAGAGCCGTAGCATTTGCACCTGTCCCTGCTTGGCCCTTTACGATTACGCCAGGCTGAATTTCAAGTGTGTTTCCCGCCGTTACTGCAATTCTACCGCCCAAAACGTAAGTGTTACCAGTAGTCCAAGTCGTATTGGTGGTAATGTTTGAGGTAATGACATTATCGCTCGGTTGTGGAGTGGGTTGATCGTCCTCATCATCATCGTCATCACACGAAGTCAATACCAATGACCCCATCATCAGGATGGCCGCCATGT
>DATFKV010000575.1:0-4912 GCA_035268465.1 Cryomorphaceae bacterium
TACTCGTTGTCAAGATATCGTATTTTGGAAGGGCCATTGGTAAAGCCGGATCGCCTACCAAACTGAAATTTCGGTGATTACTTGAGTTGGAAGCCTCAGAATTTTTGCAAACGCGATACACATCACCCAACCTCGTCACGACTTCATCTTCGGGTCGATTGAACAGCGCATCATAAAAAGCCGTATTCAATTGAAAATTCGGCCCCGCATATACTAAGCGTGTTGTGGTCAGTAATGCTACTCCCCCTCCTCCTGCGTTTAACAAGACGTACTCTCCTGCAGAAGTTCTGGTTGGATCATCAAATCTGGTAAACTCGCAGGTGGCCGTCATGAAAATGGGCATCTGATAGGTATTGTCCCATTCTAAAATCGTTGGAATATCCAAAATTCGTTCTTGCGCCCAACCGGTTTCTCCTCCGTGACCAATGTAATTTATAATAAAAGCTCCGTTTCTAACCCTTCTATCAATCGCCTTATTCACATCGGGATATCTGTCGCCACCGGGAGTAGCTACTTGCTGAAAGGCATCAGTGAAGATTCGCTCAATATTAAATACTTTGGTATAGCCCTCGATTTGTGAACTAATCGTTCGAGAGTTTAACATGTGACTGTTCTGGTCCTCATCATCGGCCACTAATGCGATCACGTTTCTCCAAGAACCAAATGAGCTGTTCGCTTCATTGCAAGTAAGGCAATCAGAAGAAGATGTTTCTACGTACCTGCGAATCTTATTGACGACCGAAGAAGCTTCAGCAGGGTTTTTGACCACCAATCGACCAACGCTGACATCCATCAGATCGGCATTTCCCTCACCCTCATCATCAGAAAGCAACCCGAAGTAATCATCGCTGACAAATGAGTTCGTAGGGCTCAAGGAGTTTTCTGATTGATAAGTCGGAATCAAGTTTGAATTGTTAGTTGAGAAATTGACATTGTCGTATGATCCATCTCCAAAAAGGAGTAAGTATTTCGGCGCTATATCGTCATTGCCATCAGCTCGATCGTATAGCATTTTCATTAACCACTTAATGGCGGTAACATCACGCATACCCGATGAAAATTCGTTGTACACTTTTTTAATATCCACTACTTGCACATTCAAAGGGTCTTCGGGATGATTTCGGTGAATCTCCGCCAGCTGCTCTGCTTGATTCACTAAAAAAGAAGGACTGACTATGACCATGTCAAGAGATCCTTCTTGTCCCAGAGCATGCAGATTTTGATTTCCGACCGAACCAAAAAGAGCAGGCTCTTTAAACGAGGAGCCGGTAAAAGCGACAAACTCTCTAATCTCTTCCACCGGCAATGTAAAGCTAGCAGTGCCACCACTTGTAGTATATTGAATTCTTCTGGCATCCGTCGGGCTGGTCACCTCCCATATTTCCTGAATGGAATTTGCATTAGCTATATTAAATCTCCCAATCTGCCCGGGACCAATAGAAGCCGCATCTCTAAAATGCATCTGCGATCTGGCCATGGTCAGCTCGCGCCTGACGTTCACATTAAACCAATCCAACCACCCCGCAGCCGAAGGAACACCGCTTTTATTGTAAGAAAAAGTGATATTCAAAGATGAGGAAGGTGTATTGGCAGTCAGTGTAATATCTTCGCTTCTGGCAAAACTTGAAACTGCTCCTGTACCAACCGAACTTAGAGTCACCGTCTGAGATTCACCATTTACACCCACTTGAAAGGAAGAAGAAGTCACTGTATTTCTGGAAATAAATGACGATCTAAGTGTAACAGGTGATTCGGCGACGTGATTGGGAAAAGTAAAGCGCTCACCACTCCACGAATACGCCGTTTGAACGTCAAATTTTTCTCCGTACCAAGTCCTACCGCTTTTCAAGACATTCTCTCGATCTACTTCGTGAAAGGCATAATCATCAAATGAATTGATATCGATGGTAGGAGAATTTCCCGAAGAAGATTGATTCTGAATTCGCTTTGGCGGAAGCCCTGTGTTGATTCCTATAAAGTAGTAAGAAGTGTCGCTGTACTCGTGCTTTTCGTGGTCAAACAAACCAAGTTCAGAATCATATTTCCATGTGTGCGGTCCTTTGGCATAAAAGAGAATGTAGTCCTCTTCATCGAACACTTCATCTGCTTCACCCGCAACGAAAATGGCGTTTTGCAATAAATCATCCGGCCGTTCAATACCATTGTCGTATGGCAGCTGGCCGAAGCCATTCCCAAAAATATTCAGTGACTGCGGATTCAAAATATCCGTTTCTATTCCCAATTCTTCAAGTTCAGTTAGGGTCAAACGGTATACTCCATCCTCTACTACACCTATTCTGTACCACTCTCCGGTTGCCATGACGCTGTTGTCAGCATAAGTATTGGTTTTGGGACGACCATAATCTTGAGCCGTTGAGTATTGAACTTGAAATTTTCGAACGGGATAACCATCGGCTTGACTGAAGGGCACGTATTCAACCATCAATTGTGGCACCCCTCGCTCGTCTTTTACACTCCAGACCAGTTCTTGTTGCTCATTACCGAGTTTAGAAAAAACACTTCGATCTACTTTTAGATTTGGTTCCGTTTCCAACTGATTGATGGAAACCGATGTGACACGTTGACCTTTATTTAAAGAAATCTTGACAAGAGCTCTCGGGATGTAGCCATTTTCCAAACTATGTTGAGCTCCTTTAAAAGTCGGAACACTTATGCTTCCATTCTCTCCTTCAAAGGCAATGGGAGTTAATTGCCAGTCCAGTTCTATCACCTCAGACTTTTGAGCTGAGAGATAAAATGAAGCCAGCATTAAGATGGTTACTAAAATGCAATTCTTACTCATCAGTAGGGCTAGATTCTTTTTTACAATACAATCTTAGCACGAAAATACACCGTAATTGGTGCAACATTAATCTAAGAAAGGTGTAATTTTATCCGTAAACATGGCCTAAACGCCAGCCACTTCCGAATTATTGCACATGCTAAAGATTAACGTGGAAACCGCGAATAAAAAAATTCGTATACTTGGAGCTTTGAAAAAAACTGCATTTTCACCCCCATTTATGGTGCGTAGACAGACCTTTGTTACTCTTTCGATCCTTATATTCTGCGGCATTTTTATGACGCATGAAGGAAAGGCTCAAGACCCGACTTTCACGCAATTTTATGCGAATCCCCTCTATCTGAACCCTGCTTTGGCGGGTACAGCGACCTGTCCGAGGGTGGTTTTCAACCACCGAAACCAATGGCCGGCATTGTCTGGAAACTTTGTAACGAACAGCGTTTCCTACGATCAATATGTCGACGCAGTAAGTGGTGGCTTAGGCCTATATGTGTTGACAGACAACGCCGGAAGAGGGACGCTCACACAGTTTTCTGTCAATGGTATCTATTCTTACCAATTGGCCTTGAGTGATAAGGTATCGATGGTAGCAGGATTCCAAGCCAGCTACTTTCAAAGAAATCTCGATTGGGGTAGTCTGACATTCGGAGATCAAATAGACCCAAGACGCGGTTTCATCTATGAAACCCAAGACACTCCTCGCGGAGGAAAAGTAGATAATGTCGATTTTAGCAGCGGGTTTGTGATCTTTAGTGAAACCTTCTTTGGGGGTGTAGCCGTACACCACCTGTTCGAACCAAATGAATCATTGATCGTGCAAGAAGCGCCACTGGAAAGAAAGTATACCGTTCACGCCGGAGCGAGATTGCCGCTTGGAAAAGACATTAAGGGAACTACCGATACGTATATCTCCCCGAATATCATGTACCAGCAGCAATATGATTTCCAGCAAATCAACTTGGGGCTATACATTCAAAAAGGGCCACTGATTGGAGGGGTATGGTATCGATTCGAAGATTCGTTCATCATCTTGTTGGGAGTCGAAACAGATCGATTCAAAACAGGATATAGTTATGACCTTACCACTAGTCGCTTGACTACAGAGACGGCTGGCTCACATGAGATTTCTTTTGCCTTCAACTTTAACTGTAGACCCAAGAAAAAGAAGTTCAGGGCAATAAAATGCCCCGCTTTTTAGTTTTTCAGTCTCAATTTGAATACCTGCACATTAGAAACCATAATTCCCATGAAAATCTTTTCAGGAAAATTTTTGATAGTAGCCTTGATGGGTGGAGTAATAGTCTCCACTACTTCTTGCAGCTACGAAAGCTCAAGCGCCACGGGTTGGAATTACAACGATCCGGAGAATGGTGGATTTGAAAAAGTACTTTATACCGAGCAAGAAACCGGTCCGGGATTGATTCTGATCGAAGGAGGAACCTTTACCATGGGCGCGACCGAGCAGATGGTAATGAAAGATTGGAACAACATCCAGCGTAGAGTTACCGTGTCATCCTTTTATATGGACGAAACTGAAGTAACAAACGTGTACTGGCTGGAGTACCTGTACTGGTTGCGACGTGTCTATGGTGCTGATTACCCTGAGATTTATCGCAAGGCCCTACCGGACACCTTGGTATGGAGATCTCGATTGGCTTACAATGAGCCTTACGTAGAATATTATTTGCGTCACCCGGCGTACAACGATTATCCGGTAGTAGGTGTTAATTGGCTTCAAGCCAATGACTTTTGTGCTTGGAGATCTGACCGTGTAAACGAGGCTATTTTGATCCGCGAAGGACTGTTTGAACACTTTCCGCAGCAAATTAATGAAGATCACTTTGATACCGATGCCTATTTGGCAGGTCAATACGAAAGCGGTAAGCGAGTAGATGGGCTTTCGGATTTGGATCCGGATAAGGAATTTAGAAATGTACGAATGGAAGACGGTATTCTATTACCCCGATACCGCCTGCCTACCGAGGCTGAGTGGGAGTTTGCCGCTTACGGTCTCGTTGGAAACTCTTTCCAAGAACTGATTACCGAAAGAAAAGTATACCCTTGGAATGGACATTACGTTCGTGAAGGAGATAACAACAGCCGTTTTTA
>DATFKV010000576.1:0-2026 GCA_035268465.1 Cryomorphaceae bacterium
AGCACGCAAATATTCAGTCGCCACGACATTGGCATACCGAAAACGATCTTCACGAATCACCCAAAGAAGCTCGATCCGCTGATTAGCGAAATCGGAGGCACGCCCGTGGTGATCAAATTGCTGGAAGGCACCCAAGGTATAGGAGTTGTTTTGGCTGAGACCAAAAAAGCGGCCAAGTCAGTAGTGGAAGCTTTTCACGGCCTCAATGCCAACATGTTGATTCAAGAATTTATTGCCGAAGCAGGCGGTGCAGATATTCGTGCCTTTGTGGTGAACGGAAAAGTCGTCGGAGCGATGAAACGTCAAGGGGCCGAAGGAGAGTTTCGATCCAATCTCCATCAAGGAGGTTCTGCGAAGGCGGTGAGGCTCACCAAATCTCAGCGATCTGTGGCATTATCTGCTGCCAGAGCAATGGGACTGAATATGGCTGGTGTAGACATGATTGAGTCTTCTCGAGGACCGTTGGTCTTGGAAGTCAACTCATCGCCCGGCCTCGAAGGCATCGAAAAAGCGACCGGGAAAAACATTGCCGGCGAAGTGATCAAGTACATTGAACAAAACGCCGGCAAGAATTTGAGGAAGGATAAAGTGGGGGCGTGATTTTTGGTCTGGAGTCCGTGGTCGATAGTCATTAGTCGATGGTCGATGGGGTCTCTTGTAGTGTTCTCGAAATTCTATCTACCATCTACCACGAACCAGCTACCATCTACGACTTCGGTGGCTTACTCGGTCTCACCTCGATTTTCGAAGGCAGATTTCTCGGATTGGTTTCCAAGAGGTAAATAACCATTTCTCCAATGTCTTCGGGTTGGATTTTCCAATCGTCATCTGAATTGGGCGTATGTCCCGCAAAGTGGCTGGTTACAGAGCCGGGCATGATGGTGCTCACCTTGATGTCGTGCTGACGCAAATCTAGCATGACTGCTTGGGTGAATCCCACCAAACCGAATTTGCTCGCATTGTAAGCCGAGCCTCCCGCGAAGAAATTGGTTCCCGCTAAACTTGCGATCGTGATGATGTAACCTTTTGAATCTTTAAGTGCTTTCAGGGCAGGTTTGATGGTATTGAAAACTCCCGTCAAGTTCGTATCCACTGTTTGTGTGAATTGCTCAGGAGTAAGATCTTCAATGCTTCCAAAGTGACCCAAGCCGGCATTTGCTACTACCGCATCCACTTTCCCAAGCTGGCTCGTCATTTCGCTGATCACGTTTTCCATATCGGCGTAGGAGCGCACATCGGCTGCTACACCAATTGCTTTGGCATCACTGACCTTATTCAGCTCTTCGGCAGCTTCCTTCACCGTTTCGGCATGGCGACCAGTGATGCAGACCGACACTCCTTTTTTGAGAAGCATTTCCGCTATTCCGTATCCTATTCCTTTTGTTCCACCGGTGATGAGGGCGGTTTTTCCTTTGATGTTGTTCATGGTATTGATTTTAGTCGCTTGTAGCTCGTAGCTCGTAGCTCGAAGTTCGAACGTGTTTTCTTATTTTTCGATTTGATTGTAAAGCTCCAATGGCTCTGTGACGTTATTATATCCTGAATCTTTAATGGCGATTTGTAATTTTGATATCATTCGGCCAACATGATCCGTAAGCTCGAACAATTCGCTAAAATCACTATTGTTTTGGAATTCGAGTCTTTTTGAAATTTCAAGCTGGGTTTCTAGATCTGCCAGAGAACCCTTTGCTATCCCAAGAAATTGATAAAATTCTTTGGGATTATTGCGTCCAGCGCCTTCAGCAATATTGCTCGGAACTGAAACTGCCGATCGATTCATTTGGCTTATAAGTCCAAATTTTTCAGTGTCAGGAAAGTTCTTGGTCAATTTATAAACCTTAATGACTAGGTCCATTGATTTTTGCCAAACTCTCAAATCTCTGTACTTATTCATAATACAGGTTTTTTCTGTAAGTATATACCTCTCTTCTCTAATAAATTTTATTTGATAAAGCTACGAATTACAAAACGTGATCTACGCATTACGAGCTACGAACTTCGATCTACGCACTACGAAGCAGGCGCC
>DATFKV010000577.1:0-3060 GCA_035268465.1 Cryomorphaceae bacterium
GTTCCCCCACCAAACTTACCACCATTCTGTCAGTGTGGTAATGCCTTTTGGCAAATTGCAAAAGATCTTTTTGGCAGAAGTTTGAAACAGTTTGTTCAGTACCCAAAATGTTTCTTCCCATGGGATGATGGGGGTACAAGAGTTCTTCAAAGTCGTCAAAGATCAGTTCGGCAGGATTATCTTGATAACTCAATATCTCATCCAGAACAACTTCTTTTTCCTTTTCAATTTCCTTGGTTGGGAAAGTAGAGTTGAAAGCAATATCTGCTATGATTTCTGCTGCGCGCTCAAAATGTTCATTTAAAAAGGATGCATAGATTACCGTTTCTTCTTTTGACGTATACGCGTTGAGTTCGGCACCTACACTATCCAAGCGACTCAAGATGTGAAAAGCTTTTCTTTTAGAGGTTCCTTTAAAGAGCAGGTGCTCGATGAAATGAGCAATTCCTTGCTCTTGAGGTAGTTCATTCCTCGACCCCGCTTCAATGGTAAGTCCTAAGTGTGAGACTCTGTGATCCTGCAATGGCAGGTGAACGGTTCGTATATCATTTTCAAGTTTCCGAAATCGAAATTCCATAAGAGGTGCAAAGATACTCAGTTTGGGAAGTGAATTGGTCGTTTTGTGTTTTAAGGTTTATAGGGTGATTCGGGAGAAACAATTGAGAGAAGCATAAGCGCGTTCTGAAATGTCCAATACTAGCCAAGAGCAAAAAATGAATGCGGCAATAAGCATTACTTTTGATGGGCACAATACTTCAATACATCGTAACTGATTCTAAAAATAGCCGATTCTGTAATAGAAAGAATGTAGTCTCAAAGGTCTTATGTCTGTGTGTTAGTTTTTTTGCCTCTCTTTTGTTTTGCTCGGGCCAGACTACAAGTATTGAAGGGCGGATTATTGATAGTCAGTGTAGCGACCCTGTTCCTTTTTCTACAATTGCAATCCTCGGAAGTGCGAATGGCAGTATTTCCAATCAGGACGGAGAGTTCCGAGTAGAAGTGGGAGCAAGCGATACCTTGGAAGTGAGGTGTATTGGCTTTGTTCCTAGACGATTGGCCATAACCGAGATTGACAGTTCCTTCCTCGAAATCGTTTTGACTCCTGCTGTCAGTCAACTTGCTGAATTTACCGTTATCGAGGCCGATGAGCGCGCTTTAGAATACATCAAGCAGGCAAAAAAGCAGCTTTTAAAAAGTAGATACATTCAAAGTAAGGCCTTTTTGGAATTATTTACAGAAAAGGATTCCATGCCGACTGAACTACTCGAAATATATTACAATGCCGATTTGAGAAATGCCGGTATTGAAAAATTGGAATACAAGTCGGGTAGGGTGGCAGTTGCTCCTGTGGACAATTCTTTTTTTATGAGCCTTTCCACCTCGCGCGTTATTCAATCCCACAACCCGCTAAACAGTGGTGGATTTCCGGAGAGTCCGTTTTCGCTTAAAAGAAGCAGATTGGATGAGGTATATAATTTCAAGCTGATTGAATTTAAAACAGGTGAAACAACCGTTTACTTCGAGACGAAGCCCACTAAAAGTGAAGCCTTTTTTTCGGGTTCTTTTTCGCTCGATGAAGAGATGAGTGTGATAGAGATTGATTTCTCCATTCAGAACCCAAATAGGACTCCGTTTATTCCGCTTTTTGAAACCGATTCACTGAGGCCGCTCTCGCTGGAACTCAAATGGCTATATACTCAACGTGAAACCGGTCTTGTTCCTTACCTCATAGACTTTACCTACAACTATGCGTCAGTCATCCCGCTTGGTGAAGGCTGTACCGAACCTTGGCTTGAGCGAAGAATTCAGTCCGATGGTCTGATTTACTTTTATGATTTTGACACACCGTTTTTCTCACCGAAATATTCCTACGAATCAGAGTTGAACGACTATCAAAAATTGCTGAATACACCCTTGCACGAAAAGGTTTGGGAGTTAGACCGTCCATTTGTTGAGAGTGGAAGGTTCAATCGAAGTCAGGAATTCTTTGCCGAGAACGGAACACTAAAAAATTATACTGAACAAGATGAATACAAAAGGTTTGGGGGACTGCAAACGGTAATAGATAATTCCAACGTATTCTGGTCAGATACAGCCCGACTAAGATTAAATCTAATATATCACGATCCTGAGGCACTTTCGGGTAGAACTTCTGTTCCCAAGAGACAACGATTCAATTTAGATGTTGAACTCTACTTCGACGTCATCGAGGTAGATTCCATCATTTCACATTTTAGTCAGTGCGTTTTTGATGTCTACGACTCGTATTACGCGATGGAATCTGATTCGCTGATTGACCTTTTTTTAAATCTTCATTTTGATCTATGCGAAGTGGAGCGAAGAAAAATGGAGGAATCGATAGCTTCGGTCGACGATATTTCCCCGAAAGAGCTATTCAATTTTTATAGAGGTTCCGTAAAAGATTTTAAACGAAATGAAGAATTTTATTTTCGAGACACAGACTCCGGAAAATCTCTGAGATCCTTGCTCAAATACAATGATGAGGTGATGAAAATAACGGGAATAGACAACGCCAAATTGTTCCTCAAGAAGTTCGATTAGGAAGTTCAATGAAATTGCTTCTTTGATTTCGATTTACCATACGGAAATCAAAAAAAGCCATTCACGCTTGCGTGAATGGCTTTTACTTTCAAATAAAACCTTCTTTCTAGTAACAGTACTTCCCTGCATCGATCAGGCTCAAAGCTACTTGTTGACGTGCCTCTTTTGAATTGAAAGGACCGTGCTTGGTATATCGCTTCAGTCCCATCATCATCATGCGAAGTTCATCACCTTCCACAAAAGCGTTGATGGCATCCTTACCTGCTTTATTGATGCGGTCAGTGGTGTCGTAAAGCCATGTTTTGGTCATAGCGATTTGATCCTTGGCAGCGTCTTCTCCATGTTTTTCCATGATTTTCATGGTTCGCAGTAGGGCTGATTCAGAAGCGTATGTCCAGATGGCCATATCTGCTATGCTCATCAGCACTTCTTGCTCTTTCGCCAGAGATTGCGTGAGTTTTTGAGCAGCCGAACCGGCAACCATCAGTACGCATTTTT
>DATFKV010000578.1:0-2153 GCA_035268465.1 Cryomorphaceae bacterium
GGCCTGTGCGGGCTTCGAGATATTGTAATCAGCGGGTGTGAAGTCGTGATCTACGTCGGTTTCTTCGTTTTGTTCAAAGTCCTGACTTTCGTGGAAAAGGCGCTTGATGGCTGAGGGGTTTTTTGTCCTTAAGCTTTCTTCGCTGGTGCGGCTTTGCATGAGTTCGAGCACGATCGACTTGAGGTCGCTCACATCCTGTCGCATTTCAAATAGCACCTTATATAGGATTTCGCGTTCGCTGAAATCGTTGGCACCGCCGTCTCCGTTCTTTTGGCTGATCACGGCGGGTAAATTGGAATTGCCGACCTCGGGAAGGTATTGGCGCATGATCTCTGCCGTGATGTTTCGCTCTTCTTCTATTACGGAGAGTTGCTCGGTAATATTTTTCAACTGCCTGATATTTCCGGGCCAATTGTAATTTTCTAAAAGGATCACTGCGTCATCATTCAGTCTGATGGCGGGCATCTTGTACTTTTCAGCAAAGTCGACCGCGAACTTTCTGAAAAGTAAGTGAATATCTTCTTTTCGGTTTCGCAAAGGTGGAAGGTAAATCGGCACGGAATTGAGGCGATAAAAAAGGTCTTCCCTGAAAGTTCCCTTAGAAATGGCCTTATCCATATTGACATTGGTAGCGGCAATAATTCGGACGTCCGTCTTGACGTTCTTGGAGGATCCGACCCGAAGGAATTCGCCTGTCTCCAATACGCGAAGCAATCTGACTTGAGTTTGCAGCGGCAGTTCCGCCACCTCGTCCAGGAAGATCGTCCCGCCATTTGCAACTTCAAAATATCCCTTGCGGGAATCGTGGGCGCCGGTGAAGGCTCCTTTTTCGTGACCGAAAAGTTCAGAGTCGATGGTGCCTTCGGGAATGGCGCCACAGTTCACGGCGATGTATTGTCCATGCTTTCTCGCGCTTAGGGCATGAATAATTTGCGGCATCGTTTCCTTACCCGTACCGCTCTCACCGGTAATTAATACCGAAATATCCGTTGGGGCGACTTGTACGGCAATATCTAGTGCTCGATTGAGCAAACGAGAATTACCTATAATCCCAAACCGTTGTTTTACCTGTTGTATATCCATTTACTGATTGACTACTTCGCCGATTAGGGTCGCAGACGTACAATCCGTTACCCTGACGTCCACGTAGGTTTTTGGTTGAATGTCTCCTCTGTCGAAGACAATCACCGCATTTTGACTATTGCGACCGAAAAGCATTTGATCCGATTTCTTTGAAACGCCTTCTACCAAAACCTTGAAAGTTTTACCGACAGATGCTTTGTTTCGTATAAAACTGCTCTCGTGTTGAATAGCAATCACTTCTTCGAGTCTTTTTTGCTTGATTTCCTCGGGAACGTCATCTTCAAATTTGCGCTCAGCCAAGGTTTTCGGTCTTTCTGAGTATTTGAACATGTAGGCAAATTCATAAACGACATCCTTCATCATTGAAACGGTATCTGAATGCTCTTCATCCGTTTCGCCGCAAAAGCCGGTAATGATGTCGGTGCTGATGGCTGCATCGGGCATAATTCTCCTGATGGCTTCAATCCGATTCATGTACCACTCTCTGGAATAACCCCGATTCATCCGTTTCAACATTTCGGTATTTCCACTTTGCACGGGCAAGTGAATGTACTTGCAGATATTTTCATACTTGGCCATGGTGTGAAGCACGTCATCCGTCATATCTTTCGGGTGCGAGGTAGAAAACCTGATCCGCAAATCGGGATTGACCAGCGCTACCTTTTCCAAAAGTCCGGCAAAGTTTACTGTCTCTTTTTCGGGATCGATGATTTCACCTTTTTTAGAAACATTCCATCGGTAAGAATCCACATTCTGACCCAAAAGAGTTACTTCCCGATAACCTTCTTGAAAAAGGTAGTTGGCTTCGTGAACAATGCTTTCGGGATCGCGACTTCGCTCTCGGCCTCGGGTGAAAGGAACGACGCAAAAAGAGCACATATTGTCACAACCTCTCATAATGGAAATAAATGCCGTTACTCCATTGCTATCGAGTCTTACGGGATTTATCTCGGCATAGGTTTCCTCTCGCGAAAGAAGCACATTCACGGCTTTTCGTCCGTCAGTTACCTCTTCCACCAGACCGGGTAATTCGCGATAAGCATCAGGACCAACCACCAAGTCAACGAGTT
>DATFKV010000579.1:0-3178 GCA_035268465.1 Cryomorphaceae bacterium
AGGCTTATCGACTCACCCGTGACGACGACAAGTACATCGAATACATCGAGCGCGCCCGTTCTTACATGTCCGACCACAAAGATGCCGAGCTCAATGCCGTGATAGATGAAGCGAGGGCATTGCAACAAGTCCGCAATTATCAGCCCGCTCTGTATGCAGAACTGATCCGAGTGGGCAACATCCGCGACAGCATTCACGAGGCAGAAGTCGATAGCCGCATTCTCGAACTTCAAGAGGCTTACGAAACCGAAAAACGCAAACAAGAAATAGCTACCCAATCTTTGGAAATTGAAGCCGAGCGCCGTCGGAACAAAACCCAATTGCAAATAGGACTATTACTTGGTGCATTGGCGCTGAGCACCATAGCGGCACTGATCTTCTTTGTAATCTACCGACGCAAACGCGCCGCCCTCGAGAAACAGAAGGCACTGCAGAAGGAGCGTCTTCGCATCTCAAAGGACCTGCACGATAATGTGGGTGCGCACCTCACCGGTATCGCCTTGCGCAGCGACCTGCTGGGTCGAAAATTAGATCCGTCACTCCGAGCCTCCCCCGAATTCAGTCGACTCACGGAAGAAGCCGGTCAAACGGTGGAAGTGTTGCGCGATACCATTTGGGCGATCAATCAAGACCAATTTACGGTGGCTGACTTTGCCAAAAGGGTTGAAACGTACAGTAAGCGCCTATTGCCTGAAGGTATCAACTTCAAGGTAAACCAAGAGGTACAGTCAGATTATACGCTGCAATCGCTCGAGGCGTTGAACCTCTTTCGGGTGGTGCAGGAAGCCCTGCAAAACACCATGAAGCATGCAGATGCAGATAGCGTTGAAGTGAAGGTGAAAGTCGATCACTCCGAATTGATTATGTCCATTACCGACGATGGCAAAGGATCTGACGGAGGCGGTGACCCCGAAGAAGCCCACTACGGGCTGCAAAACATGCAGGCTCGGATGGCGGAAATAGGTGGAACCATTTCTTTCTCTTCCACCGATGGTCGTGGTTTTACCGTTGAAGTAACTCTTCCGAAAACCTGATAATTCTTTTTGACGCGAATGGGCTGTACCTCGGAAAGCCTACAATTCATCGATTGACAAACAATCGGTTACGACAAATTAATTCAGGTACTCGTATTCAAAATCCAATCGGATATTCCAGCCCTTCCGGTGATTCAGATACCGGCAGTACACCACATTACCGCGGCTATCGTATTCGAAGGTGTAGGATTCGCTTACGCCTTCGTCGGGGCTACTTAAAAAATATAAATCGGTGACCTGATCAACCTCATTGTAGCTGTAGACTGTACCGCCGTCGAAGTCAATCCGATCATTGTAATGCTTTCTTTCAATCTTTCCGTCGCGATTGTAAGTGTAAACCTCAGTCCGAATTTTCTTGCCTGACTTCGAATACTCTTTAGCTCCTGTTATTTGTCCCTCCTCATTGTAATCATAGGTCCACCGCTTACCGCCGCGTTTCACTTTATCAGGGTCAGCATATTTTTTCCGAACCAAGATCCCGTCCTTAATGTCGTATAGCTCTTCGGGAACATGTTTGAGCTTTTCAAAAAATACCGTTTCGCTCAAATTATGGTTTTTGTCGCATTCGAATAAAAGAAAACTAATTTCTCCTCCAACCTGCGTAGCTTGTATTTGTCTCACTTTACCGAAATCGTAATATGAATAGGAGTGGATATACTCCACAAGTGTATCCCTATTGTATTTGGTAATTTCGGTCAAGAGAGAATCTTTATTGTAGCTGTATTTCCAGAAAGCTCTCAACTCAGGATACTTACCCCGATAATACATACATTCCTGCAATAGCGAATCTGTGTAGAACCAGCGGTACTGAGTCAATTCACGCGTATTGGCATAATGGATGACGGTTTCGTTGCTACTCGGGTATGTGTGTTCATAAGTCACCGTATGAAAACCGACATATCGATCGGAAGTCAGCGAGTAGGAACCAAGTTGAAAAACTTGAGCGGATTTCAATCTGCCTTGCTCATCGAATTTAAATCTGGAGATCGGTAAATCTCCGCGTTTCAACTCTTTTTTCATGGCCCGCGAACCATTTGCATAAACGTTGATCAACCGTACACCTTCAGGTCTGAAAATAAATACGGAATCGAGCATCCCGACCCTCAAGCTCTCCGGTTTTTTAAACGTTTTGTCCTCCCACTGCTGAGCACATAAAACCGTAGAGACAAAAACCAATACAAATGTTGAGATCGTCTTCAAGGGGGTAAAAGTAAAAAATTTGAACTTCGAGGGAAACAATCCAACGCCCTGATCATACCGATCGACCACGCGCATATTCACTATGTTTGCCCTTATGGTTCACTTTACCACCCATTCGTTTTGCCTATGAACTCCGTAAAAGACTTTCGCCTACAGATCGCCGAAAACTTCGCGCCGATACTGGTTGAGAAATACTTTCAAAAAGGCGAAACCATCCATTCGGCGGATCGTGTTTGCCCTTACCTCTTTTTGGTAAACGAAGGTGTCCTAAGGGCTTTCTATTTCAAAGACGGCAAAGACATCACCGCCCACTTTGCCTTTACAGGCGAAGCCATCACCGCTCCCGATAGCTTTATACTGGAGAAACCGAGTAAGTACCATATAGAAGCGCTGGAAGATAGCCGGGTCTTTTGCGTCAATAATGCCGATTTGGAAAATTACCTCGACGACAATCCGCACCTGGAAAAACTCACCCGAAAATTTACCCAGGCCATTTACCTCGAGCTTCTCGAAAGGATTGAAAGCCTCGTTTTCCTTTCCGCAAAGGAACGTTACGAGCTACTTTTAAAAAGAAATCGCAACCTCCTGCTGAGCGTAAACTTGGGCCATATTGCCTCCTACCTCGGAATCACTCAAGAAACCTTGAGTAGAATCAGAGCCAAATGAGCATGGCTTTTTTGACTTTTGTCAAAGACTTTTTAAAAGAACAGGGCTTTCTTTGAACCACTGTTTTTTAAAGCTCATATGTATTTACTGAAATTGATAAAGCACTGGCCTCCTCACCGCGTCTTCCTCGCCGATTCCATTGGAGCATTTAGCACTGCCGCGATATTGGGATTGGCCCTGGTGCGAGCAAGTGCTCATTTCGGTATCCGGCAATCTACCTTCTATTTGCTGGCTTCTATCGCCTTGGCATTGATGGGGTACTCGCTTACCAATTTTTT
>DATFKV010000580.1:0-2530 GCA_035268465.1 Cryomorphaceae bacterium
GCAGCCAATGCCAAGCCGCGTTGGAAGGTTTTTTCATTAGCCCAATCATCGCAGAATTGATTTAGCTGCTCGTGGTAATAGTTCACGTAGGAGAGGTTTTTCTCCGTTTCTCCGATAAAGCAGAGAAATTCGACCAAATCATATTGCGGCACATGCCAAGTGGCCAATTCCCAATCGTAGAGTAAAAACTCTCCATTCACAAAGCAACTGTTTCGCGGATTGAAATCGTTGTGCACGAGGGTTTTCGGCATCTGATTCAGTTCCGATTCGTATTCATCCAAACGCTCTATTCCTTTACTCAATTTGGCGTGCAAAGCGGATGGGTAGAGCCTCGGAAATTTATCATGTGCTTGATCTACCAAGGCTTTCCAAAGTGGTTTGCGGCTCGACAAGTAGTCTTCAGCGGACGTGTCTTTCCAATAATCCTTCTTCACCTTTTGATGGGCGTCGCGCGCATGGGCATGCCACTTGGCCATTGCCTTTAAAGCTTTTTTAATTCTCTTTTCGGTCCAAGCTTCGGGTTCCATGACCGTATTGAGTAATTCCATGCCCGAGAGGTCTTGCATTAGAATTTGATAACAGTCCGCTTCAGGGATTTCCATCAACCCGTATATCTCCGGTTGAATCGGGTGGGGCAGTTTTCGATAAATTTCCAATTCGCGTAAATGCGTGTTGTAGAATCCCGTCTCAGTTTGATATTTCGCATACGTTTTTCCCAATTGGGGATCGCTGAGTTCGGCAAGGCCGGCAAGCATTTTTGAAATTTCACGGCCGTGCGGTTTGATTTTCAAAACCATGTTTTCTTCCCGTACCTCACTGCCATTGGTTTTAAACTTTACACGCAAGCCAAAATGGCCGATAAGCTGATCGCTGCTTTGGGAGGTGAGTGTTACCAAAATGCTGGCGCTATTGTCGATGGAGTATGGCTCTACGCTCATCACCTTTACCGCCTTTTTAGAAAATGAACCCATCAGCTTTGTGATGTGTTCGGTTGTCAGGAATGGGTTCTGTTTTGCCATTTTTACTCAGTATCAAATAGGTTAACGGAATCGAAATAAAAGCAATCCTCTTCTTCCGTCAGCCTTTCGGATATCACATTTTGGTATGTCGGGAGCTTTTTCAAAGGGCCACCCTGATCGTTTAATAAATTCCAATACATAAACTTCAGTGGATGTTCCCGCAAACTCAAAAGTTCACCTACCGTTGCTTCAAAAATCTCGGGGCTGGTGTATTCAAATATATTGGATAGGCTGGCTTTATTAATTCTTTCAGCTTCGGGACTGCACAAATAATCAATGGCTTCGCCGGTATGTGTGCGCAGTTTAGACCAGCAATCGGCTAGTCTTTTGTAATTCTCTTCGCGGTAGCAGGCAGGACGAAGTGCCATGGGCATATGAGCGGGTCCGTAGAAAAAGAATCGCGAAATAAAGCTGCGAGACAAAAGGTGTGTTCTGAGAAAATCTTCAAGGCGCGAGTAAAAGCTCAGTCCTCCGGGATCTTTCGTGTATTTGAACAATCGTGGATCTCGTCCTTTGCTAAGCTGCGTGCTGTCAAAGTACGCCACAAACTTTTCTTTGAAGTCCGTCTGTTTTAGCTCTTCGAATATCTGATATTGATCTTTCAACTCTTCGCACTCGAAGAGGCGGTGCATCAAATCCTGTTGTTTTTTGCTCAGCTCCCGGTAGAATGAGGTGATGTACATTTCCAATTTCCCCGCAAGGAGCAGCCCTTCCGGAAATTGATCTAAAATATTCTTCCAGAATTCTTTTTCTTTCGCCGGTAAGGAATTGATCACCGCAGCCCCGGCTCTTTTTACCGCCGACTTTCCCTCAAAACCTAGAATAGCGCTATACGTTTCGTAGGAATGGTGGTGGATGATGTGACCTTTCAGGTGGAGCAAGTTATTTTGCAAGGGATTTATATCCACTGCCGTGACAGTAGAATTTTCTTCCAAGAGCATATTCAAAACATTGCATCCTCCCGAGGTGATGACCAGCAAATGATCTCCTGCCTTGGGCTCCAGACCTTTCACCAGTGTTTCGGCGCCCTCCCAAACCATGGAGTAGCGAATGACATCAAAGGGTACGTGTTTAAATTCCGTTTCCATTTCAAATTTGTCGGTACAGTATTTTAGATAGATGCCTTCGGTCGGTGGGCAAGGCTTTGTGTTTTGTGATTTTTCCAATGATCCGGTTGGGAAGCTTTTGAGACAATGCCTCCTTCAGCTCCTGATTGTCGCAGGGGCCACTAAAGTGAATGTCAAAAGCGTTTGCCCTAGGAATTGCAGCCACCTGAGCCAATCCCTCGATCGAGCTCAAACCATGCTCGATCATATAGTGCTGCCATCCCTCGATTGTGGTTTCATTTCCTTTTCTGCCTGTCAGGAAAAGCTCGCCGTCATTGAGGTAGCCAAAATCGCCGGTAGCGTGCCATGAATTCGACCCCGAAATAACATGAGCGCCGCGAACCTGCACTTCGCCTATTGACGTTTTATCATCTCCATTGGCCGATGCTGCGTTTTCCAATCTCA
>DATFKV010000581.1:0-14198 GCA_035268465.1 Cryomorphaceae bacterium
TTCATGTCCTTGATCAGTTGCGGGTTGGCTTCCGCCAATCGCTGAATAAACGGATTCTCTACTTCTTTCTTCCAGTCAAAAATCGGGAAGCTGCCTCTGTCTTTTGCCAAGCTCACCGAACCGCTGTATACGGACAATGCAAGCGCTTTATGAACTTTTTCCGTAAAGGAGATGGAATCTTCCGAACCGTATCGGATGCCCAAAGCTGCGAGCATATCCCCTTCTCCCGTGATGCCGATTCCCGTGCGGCGACCTTGGATACATTTGTCCTGAATTTTCAACCAAAGATTTTTCTCCGTTCTCTTCGTTTCGTCGCTTTCGGGATCGGCGTCAATCTTCGCGATGATGGCGTCGATCTTCTCCATTTCCAAGTCGATGATGTCATCGGCGATGCGCTGCGCCAATCGGCCGTGCGCTTCAAATTTCTCAAAATCGAAACGCGCCTCTGCCGTAAATGGCTTCTCTACGTAGCTGTAAAGATTGATGGCCAGCAAGCGACATGAGTCGTAGGGGCAAAGCGGGATTTCTCCACAAGGGTTGGTCGATGTGGTTTTGAAACCCAAATCGGCGTAGCAATCCGGTATAGACTCTTTGGTAATGGTATCCCAAAAAAGGATTCCGGGTTCGGCCGAAGACCAAGCATTGTGAATAATCTTGTCCCAAATTCTTTTGGCATCCACCTCATTGACATGCGTCGGATTGTCCGAATCGATCGGGTATTGTTGTTTGTATTTCCCTCCTGATTTTACCGCTTTCATAAACTCATCGTCGATGCGCACGGACACGTTGGCTCCCGTCACCTTGGTTCCGTCCATCTTGGCGTCGATAAATCGCTCGGCATCGGGATGCTTAATGGAGATGCTCAACATCAAAGCACCGCGACGACCGTCCTGAGCTACCTCGCGAGTAGAATTGCTGTAGCGCTCCATAAAAGGAACGACTCCGGTAGAGGTCAGCGCCGAATTTTTCACAGGCGATCCCGTCGGGCGAATTCCCGAAAGGTCGTGCCCTACTCCACCGCGACGCTTCATGAGCTGCACTTGCTCCTCGTCGGTTTTCATAATGCCGCCATAGGAATCGCTTTTTCCATCATTTCCAATCACGAAGCAATTGGAAAGGGAAGCCACTTGGTGCTTGTTTCCGATTCCGGTCATCGGCCCTCCTTGGGGTACGATGTACTTGAATTTTGCCAAGAGCGTAAAAATTTCATCTTCCGAAAGCGGACTTGGATACTTGCTTTCGACCCGTGCAATTTCCTTCGCCATGCGTCGGTGCATATCGTCGGGATCTTGCTCAAATATGTTTCCGTAAGAGTCTTTCAGCGCGTACTTATTCAACCACACGCCTGCGGCCAACTCATCACCGTCGAAATACTTGGTAGCGGCAGCGAGTGCCTCTTCATAAGTATATCCGACTTTCTTCTCTTCACTGTTTACGGGGGTTTCCAAGGTTTTTGTGCTCATTTTTCGGGATTAAGGATTTTTAAAAAGCGGACTTTAAAGGTACGGGAAGACAACCTTTTTGAGCTACCTGAAAAGGGCTATTTGGGATAATTCGATGCACAAAGAATTGTTGATATCGCTCCTATGTTCGATGAAATAAGGGTTTAAGAATCGCGGACTTGTTGAAAGCTTTCGAGATGAATTCTCGGTGGACCAATCCAATTTTCAGAAGCAAAATTCAAGGATTCAGAAAGCAAATATTCTTTTCCACATTCAGGGCAACTTAGGCCACTAGAGAAGCCTCGAAACTCCATCATTATCGGTTGACATCGTTGAAAACTTATGGCTTCAAAACAGAAAAAAAGAGTACTGCGCAGCTTTCCATTTTTAAGGCATCGGTGGCTGCCCTCTTAATCTTGTTTGCCGTTCCAAAAATCGGATAACCTCGCTTTGAAATAGGAAGAGTTCATCTCGGCGATGGAAGCGATTGAAATCTCTACCGGACATTCCACTGAGCAGGCACCCGTGAAAGTGCAATTTCCAAATCCTTCGTCGGCCATTTGGTCGGTCATCCTCAAGGTTCTTTGGGTTTTCTCGGCTTTGCCTTGTGGCAAGGTATTCAAGTGATTAATCTTCGCGGAAGTAAACAATGCAGCTGAAGCATTTTTGCACGTCGCCACGCAAGCCCCACATCCGATGCACGCTGCGGCATCCATCGCCTTATCGGCAATGCCTTTGGCTATAGGGATGGCATTGGCCTCGGGAGCGGTTCCCGTCTTGGCCGAGATATAGGCCCCTTTTTCGATGATGCGATCGAAAGCCGATCGGTCTACCATCAGGTCTTTGATCACCGGGAAGGCTTTTGCCCGGAAGGGCTCCACCACGATGGTATCCCCATCTTTAAAACTCCGCATGTGCAATTGGCAAGTGGTAATATGGTCGTGCGGGCCATGCGGACGTCCGTTGATAAACACACCGCATTGTCCGCAGATTCCTTCTCGACAATCGTACTCGTAAGAGATGGTTTTCTCCTTCCGGCGAACGAGCTCCTCGTTGAGGTAATCTAAAGCCTCCAAAAAAGACATGTCTTCCGTGAGGCCATCGACGGGGTAGTCCACCAGCCTGCCCTCCGATTTCGGACCATCCTGCCTCCATATTTTAAAGGTCACTTTCATTTGTAGCTTCTTACGGTTGGTTTCACTTTCTCAAATTCAAGCGTCTCTTTGTGGAGCTGAAATTCGCCTCCGCGGTATTCCCAAGCCGAAACGTAGGTATACTCTTCATCGCGGCGCAATGCTTCACCCTCGGCGGTTTGGTATTCTTCGCGAAAATGAGCGCCGCAGGATTCTTCCCGCTGCAGCGCATCGGTACACATCAATTTGGCCAGCTCGATGAAATCAGCCAAACGGTAGGCTTTCTCCAATTCACCGTTGTGCTCAGTCGAAGTTCCCGTGACGCAAACGCCCTCCCAAAATTCCGACTTGATTTCTTCAATTCTATTCAATGCCTTCTTCAGGCCCTCCTCCGTTCGGCTCATCGCGCACTCATCCCACATGATGTGGCCCAACTCGCGGTGAAAATCATCGACTGTTTTATCGCCACCAATCTTTAGGAGTTTTTCCAACAGCTCCTTTACCTCGTTTTCGCTTTCCGCGAAAGCGGGGTGATCGGTCGATAAGGTTTCATCGGCCAGATGATCGGCCAAGTAATTATTCAATGTATTGGGCAAGATAAAGTACCCGTCGATGCTGGCTTGCAACAAGGAGTTTGCCCCGAGGCGGTTGGCTCCGTGGTCTGAGAAATTGCATTCGCCCAGCGCATAGAGTCCGGGAATGGTGGTCATCAATTCGTAATCTACCCAGAGACCTCCCATGGAAAAATGAGCTGCGGGCGAAATAAGCATGGGCTCTTTGTAAGCATCAATACCTGTAATTTTTCGGTACATATCGAAAAGATTGCCGTAGCGATCGCTGATGGTATCCAACCCCAATCGCGCGATGGCGTGTTTGAAATCGAGGTAGACGGCATTTTTCAGCTTGCCCACTCCGTGACCTGCATCGATCCGCTCCTTGGCAGCACGGGAAGAAATATCGCGTGGTGCCAGATTTCCAAAACTCGGATATTTTCGCTCGAGGTAGTAATCGCGCTCCTCTTCGGGAATATCGCCCGGAGGTCGGTCATCGCCTTTTTTCAGCGGCACCCAAATGCGGCCGTCATTGCGCAAACTTTCCGACATGAGCGTAAGCTTGGACTGCGAATCGCTGGACTGCGGCAATGCCGTAGGATGAATTTGCGTAAAGCTCGGCGCGGCAAAAAAGGCTCCTTTCTTGTGGGCTTTCCAAATGGCGCTGCCATTGCAGCCGATCGCCAAAGTCGACAATCGGAATACACGGGAATAACCGCCCGTGGCTAGCACGACGGCATCGCCCGAATACCGTTTGAGTTCTCCCGTGGTGAGTTCTCTGGCAATGACACCTCTTGCCCGACCGTCGACGAGCACCAAATCCATGATTTCGTGGCGGGGAAGCATCGTGACTTTTCCCGCACTGATGTTCTTGTAGAGTTGCGAATACGCAGCCATCAAAAGCTGCTGACCCGTTTGCCCGCGGGCATAAAAGGTGCGCTGCACCTGCACCCCGCCGAAACTGCGGTTTGCCAATACGCCTCCGTATTCCCTGGCAAAGGGCACACCCTGCTGCACGAAGTGATCAATTAAGGGAGCCGATAGCTCAGCCAATCGATAAACGTTGGCCTCACGCGAGCGGAAGTCACCGCCTTTGAGGGTATCGTAAAACATTCGCCAGACGCTGTCGCCATCGTGTTGGTAGTTTTTGGCTGCATTTACGCCGCCTTGGGCCGCCACCGAGTGAGCCCGACGGGCAGAGTCCTGGTAGCAAAAGCAGGTGACCTCGTAACCCAATTCGGCCAGCGAGGCCGCCGCGCCCGCTCCTGCCAATCCCGAGCCAACGACCAAAACCCGCAATTTCTTCTTGTTGGCGGGATTGATCAACTTGCTATCCATTTGGTAGCGCTGCCACTTCTGCTCGAGTGGTCCTTCGGGTATTTTCGAATTCAAACTCATCTCAGGAAAACAATAATTGGAATGACGGCAAAACCGATGGCCATGACGAGGGCATAAATCAACGATGCTTTCGAAAGAATTCTCAGTCCTTTTTGCGAATGAAAACCCAAAGTTTTAAACGAACTTTTTAATCCGTGGTGCAGGTGGTATCCCAAGGGAATCATCAAAACGGTGTAGAACGCAACGTAAAAGGGATTTTGAAAAAGGGCGTAAGTCACGGAGTACACATCGAGAAATCCTCCCGGGTCCGTGCCCACGGGGTCGCCTATTTCGAGCTTGATACGCGACCAGAAGTTGACCAGGTGAATGACCAAAAAAATGAGGATGAGCATTCCCAACCACCCCATATTCTGCGAGGCCCACGTGCTATTTTCTAGGGGCCGGTTGAGCTTATAGCCTTCGGGACGGGATTTTCTGTTTCGGTAGGTCACGAGGGCTGCGTAAACGATATGCAGCAAAAGGGAGAGGTAGAGCAAATAGGCAATAATGGCGATCAGCGGGCTTTCTCTCAAGAAGGTGGAATACTCGTTGTACACTCCTTGGGCTGTTTCGGGGGGAAGCAGCAAAATCAAATTGGCGGAGAGGTGAACGATCAAAAACAGGCACAGGAAAAGTCCGGTGAGAGCGATCAGGGATTTACGGTAAATCAACGTGTTCATCTCATGAAATACTGAAAGGATAAAGCTATGATTTCCTGCTCTTTTATTGCAAGAAAAGAGGGATTAACTTTTACGATGGGGGAATGGCTCCCCTGCTACCAAAAATGCAGTACACCATTTCCCTTTTAACTTTGTAAACCATGTCCCTTTAACTCGTAACCGCTCAGTATAAGATGTCGCAGCTAACCATAGGAAGCTATGCATTCTTATACAATGGTGTGCCCGGTTATTTTATTCTTTCAAATCGTTCAATCTCTTCAGAAGTAAGTCGTCTATAAAGCTCCCAGCCTATTTCACTAAAGATTTCGATGTACCCTTTGTTCTCAAACAGAACTATACGAGTAGTTCCTTTAGGTTTAGTTCCATCTTCAATAAATTCTCGAAATTTCTTTTCTTCTAATTCTTCTACTGTCAAGTTTGAAGGGGCGACATTGACTTGAGCAGGTTTAGCTTCTATTCTATGTCCGTCAATGAAGTAAGTTGGGGAGTAGATCTTGAGTCGGCCACTCTCCATGGGTCGTAGCTGGTACGTTCTTCGTGCACTAATGGTCGTATCCCCAAATTTAATTGAAGTTGAAGAACTCTTAGTTGGTCCTCCGATTACTTTGAAGCCTTTGAAGTCAGGCAGGTCAAGTGAGTCGTATTTTGCGTTCAGTTCGAAAGTTACTTCAATGATTTCGTCAAACTTGTATTGTTCTTTATCTGTGGTCACTGCAGCTTCTTGCCCAAAGCTGACGAAACTTGAAATCAGTAAAGCAGTCGTTAGGAGTATGTTCTTCATTTCGGTTCTTCTAATTGAACATAGTAATCGAATAAGTGAAACACCTGTGGCGCTTATTTCGCAATATCAAGGGTAAAGTTCACCCAATTGATTTTGTTTCACTTATGCGGTACACCATTTTTTATTCATCAGATGTCAACATGGTGTATTCTATTTAACAAGTATAAGCAAATAGCATCATGGCCTGCCTTCTTTCTATCCCGAGCTGAGCTACACCTGTAGTCTAAAACAAATCAGTGTCCATCAGGCGCTGAAAGGAGTGATTCTCAAAGTAAGAAGAGGCAAAAATGAACTCTTCGGTCTGGATTGAAATCTCTGTAACCTTCTACTCATCAAAGCGTAATCCGGTCATGGCCGCTCAGCTTCTCCACGTGACATTCACCATCCTCAAAAAGATAGGTGTATTGATACAGGCTATCGGGGGTGCGCAGGTGGAAGAGGAAAGGCTCGCCATTCTCACTCAGCCTGTCCTGAAATTCATCCCCCGCCAACATAAAGCGATTGGTATCTCCTGCAATTTCCGTATAGCGATTTAGGGTATCAGCGGTTTGGGTGCGCACGGTATAGGCTTCTTGCAGACTGTCCGCCCTTACCTCTACGGTATGGATGCGGTATATGTCATTGCAATCTTCTTTGCAGGCGGTGAAAATTAAAATCATGGCTACGAAATATCCTAAATACTTGAACTTCATCATGAGAATTAAGTGTAGTAAAAGACCCTGCCAAACGCGATCTTTTTGATTTAAAGGCTTTAAACACTGCCATCCAAAACTAGAACAATCCAAGCAAAATTCTGCAAACAAGGGGTTAAGATTCTGCCGAGTTCATTGGAGATAGGAGTACAATAACTCAACAAACCGTGCACTCTCTTCGCCGGTGAACCGAAGAAAGAGAAAAAGTGCCTCAGCATCCCGTAATATCCATTCAAATCATTCTGATAAGTGCCCCGTTCCATCAACGATATCGCAACAATTTATGCCGGAACATTTATTGTCAGTTGGTTATACATGGACACCAAAGAAGACATGATTCAAGAGCAGCTCAAAGGACGTGGCATCTCCGACGAGCGCGTGCTTAACGCAATGAAAACGATTGATCGGGAATTATTCGTTCCCGACGAATATAAAGAAGAAGCTTACAGGGACGGGCCTTTACCTATCGGCCGCGGACAGACAATCAGCCAGCCTTACATCGTGGCCTACATGGCACAAGTGCTCAATCCCGATCCCGATGACAAGATATTGGAAGTGGGTAGCGGTTGTGGATACAATGCGGCAGTTCTTTCTCAACTTGCAGCTGAAGTATACAGTGTGGAAATTGTGGAATGGCTCGCAAAATTTGCCCGAGAAAACCTGAATTCGGCGGGTATTAAAAATGTAAAGGTGCGCCACGGTGATGGCTACGAAGGCTGGGAAGAAAAAGGTCCTTTCGACCATATCATACTCACCGCTACGGCTCCACATATTCCCGATTCTCTCAAAAAGCAACTGAAAGTAGGCGGGAAAATACTCGGCCCCTTCACCAACAGCTCTGAAAAACTCATGGTGCTTGAAAAAACAGGTGAAGATGAGTTCAAGAAACACGATCTCATCCATGTTCGATTTGTGCCCATGACGGGAAAAGCACAAGAATCGAAATGAGTATGCAGGAAAATCTCAAAGAGGCCAAAGCACTGATGGATTCTTTCTTGGCTCGAACGGGGGTAGATTCGCCAAAAGGCGACCCCCGCGAACGCTATCTGTGGACTGATGCCTTCGCCGTACAGGGATGTTTTGCTTTGTCTAATCTTTTGAATGACGAAGGCTATAAACAAAAAGCACTCAACCTCATAGAGTTGGTTCATGCCACGCTGGGAAAACACCGGGAAGATGACGAAAGAACGGGTCGGATAAGCGGATTGTCGGAAAAAGACGGAAAGGAACACCCGACTGCGGGCGGATTGCGGATCGGCAAAGAGCTACCCGAAGACGATCCGACCTCCGATTGGGACCGCGACGGGCAGTACTTTCATTACCTCACCCGCTGGTTCTCAGCCCTCATGGCCGCTTACGAAGAGACAAGCGACCAAAAATATGCCCAATGGGCAGCCGAATTAATGAAGGCTTCCGAGGCATTTATTGATCGCAAGGGCGAAGACATTCGAATGTACTGGAAAATGAATATAGACCTTTCAGAACCGATGGTGATGAGCATGGGAAGACACGACCCGATGGAAGGGCTCATCAACACGCTATCGACCATAAACACCTTGCCGGAAATGGAAATGCCACTGAAGCCTCTTTTGGAAGATTTCGAATTGTTGTCAGCAGATATGAATTGGTTTACCGATGATTCACTCGGACTCGGCGGACTCCTTTTAAATACATCGAGAGCACTCCGTCTGCAAAATGATGGGGTAACCCTGCCCAAATCGGTAAGGCCTCATTTTCTGTTTGAAACCGCAGTGACGGGGCTTCGGTATTTCACCGAAAGAAAATACCGTCCTGACGCCGAGGCAAGTTCAAGGCTGGCGTTTCGTGAATGCGGCATGACTCTCGGCCTCAACACACTCCGAGGCATGCAGGAAGAACTTGAAGAATCAGGCTTGGATACCGCTGATCTTAGACCGTATATGAAACTGACGGAAGAAATCGAGAATTTTTGGAAAAAACCACAAAATCGGGAGGGAGGCACTTGGAAAGATCATCAAAACATCAATGCAGTAACACTGGCCTGCAGCCTTCTGGCATATCAAAAGAAAGTAGCGTCATTATGATGACTCCTAACGCACAATTTTTTATCTTCAAAAAACCGGATCAAAAAACCAAAAAACAATGACCTCAACACGCAATTCAACGGACAAAATTCTTGAACACCTTGGAGAAGATTCTGAACTTCTCGAATTCAAGAATCCCAAAATATCCAAAGACCGAATATACCAACCCGGAATAGCGGCTATCGATGAAATTTTTGGCACCGGCGACAGGAATACCAGAACTTTGGTGAACCTTTCAAGATTGTACAATCATGGAAGACTCGGAGGAACGGGATACCTGTCGATCCTTCCCGTAGACCAAGGAATAGAACATACCGGAGGAAGTTCCTTCGCGCCCAACCCCGATTATTTCGATCCCGAGAAAATTATCGAACTCGCGATGGAAGGAGGCTGCAACGGAGTGGCCACGACCTTCGGTGCCCTCGCTCTGCACTCGAGAAAATACGCGCACAAAATCCCGTTTATCGTTAAGATAAACCACAACGAACTCATGTCTTACCCCAATTCTTACGATCAGATCATGTTCGGAACGGTGGAAGATGCCTGGAACTTGGGGGCCGCAGCCATTGGCGCCACGATTTACTTTGGCTCCGAAGAATCCAACCGCCAGATCGTTGAAGTAGCCGAGGCTTTTGCCGAAGCGCATGAACTGGGGATGGCAACGATCTTGTGGTGCTATACACGTAACGCTGATTTTAAAACAGAAAACAATGACTACCACACCGCTGCCGACCTGACGGGTCAAGCCAATCATATCGGAGTTACGATTAAAGCGGATATCATCAAGCAAAAGCTTCCCACTTTAAATGGTGGGTTCAAGGCGCTGAATTTCGGCAAGACCCATCCCGATATGTACGATAAACTCGTATCGGACCACCCCATCGATCTCACCCGCTATCAGGTGGCCAATTGCTACATGGGAAAAATCGGGCTGATCAATTCAGGAGGTGCTTCCGGCAAAAACGATTTTGCCGATGCCACACGAACGGCCGTGATCAACAAAAGAGCCGGCGGATCGGGGCTTATTTCCGGAAGGAAAGCTTTCCAAAGACCGATGAAAGAAGGGGTAGAATTACTCAACCTGATACAAGACGTTTATTTGAATGAGGAAATTACCATTGCCTGAATCCATGCCGAAAAAAGATCTCAAAAATGCCATGGCTGAAGCAATAAAAATAGCCCATGAACGCGGAACACCTTTCGGTGCGGTTTTGATCGATGCAAATTTTAAGGTATTGGCGGTAGCTGCAAACAGTACCCCTACCGACGGACTACTCGCTCATGCAGAGATGAACTTACTGAGCTATGCGGGAGCTCAACTCGGCAACTTGAGTCCGTACGCTTTGGTGTCTACCTGCGAGCCTTGCCCCATGTGTATGAGCGCCATTCTCTGGCACGGTATCGAAAAAGTTTATTTCGGAGCATCGATTGACGATGCCTCGAAATACCTTCCTCAGCTAAAGATCTCCGCGCAGGAAATGGCAGCACAATGCGGAAAGAAAACAGAAGTACGTGGAGGAGTTATGCGCGAGGAATGTATGGAGCTATTTGAATCAACGGCATAAAAAGTATCATTGAATGCGAACGCTTAAGCCATCCGTGCGAATCTCAGGCGAATCCATTTTAGAAGTCTAATCTTCCTTCAACACTTCGGTTTCCGGATGAAATGCGTACCAAGCAAACCAGTACAGGTGACTCACATTGATTTTCTCGCCTTCACTCGTGGTTATTTCTACCTCTTTTGCCAAGGGATCAAAATTGATTTTGAGAGTGACCTCTTGAAAACGATCTGAGAAAGTAGTCTTATCCATTTTTTCCAAAACGGGAATGGGATAGGCTTTGTGTTTCCCGTTTATTTCAATACCGCCAATCAAAGCTTTGGGATGAAAACGCTCACTGGTCTCACCGACCGGAAACATGAGATCACGATTTTCAGAATAATCGCCATATGGACTGCGTTCATAATTCCGATCGTAACCCGTTTTTTTGGATAGGACTCGCGTGGTCGGATGTTCTTTTGTCCAGTCTTCCCAAGTAGTAGAAGTGGCATCGATCACCTCAAGCTCCGTTCCTTTCTTGGGGCCGTTGATGGCCTCTCCCTTTATTTGAGACCAAAGACTTTCGGTATCCCGATCGTACATCACCACATTGCTGTTGTAAAGCAATCCGCTCACACCAAAATTGACGGGTTCACCGTCTATCAGTCTTGAAAATACGTAGGCGCTTCGACACAGCGGGCAATAACTGATTACCACCGGTTTTCCTTCCACCCGGTCGTTTACGATCTCATGCCACGTGAGAATCTTCATGGGATAAGCTCTAACCTCTTCGTTTATTTTCAGGCCAATCACCTTGTCATCGGAAGACATAAAATCTGCATCAGAGGCCGAAATGAAATCGGGATCGTCGATAGAAGGAATTGCATCGCGGGTGGCGGTTCCTACGCGGATCTCGTCAATCGGGACCGTAGGCTCCTCGATCTCAAATCCATTTACAATCATTACTTCGCCTGTATTCTCGGAAGAATTTTGACCGGTACAGGAAAAAGAGATAAAAATCAGACTACAGATGTACCAAATTTGTTTATCGCTATTCATATTATTTTAATGGCGTGTTGTGAAAAATGTTCTTGCGGATACTTTCGTGTTAGGGTCAGTGATTACCTTATCCTGTAATAAACCGAAAGCAACGCAGAAGAACGCATTGCAATGAAAGATGTCAAAGACAATTTGACCAAGATCTTCACCATTGTAAATTAGTCAAATACCTGAATACATTGCTCAAATCAAGAAATTGATGAATATTTTATATCTTCTTTATACAATCATTTTGGTCAAATAATTAAATTATTCAAGATGTCAGACCCCAAGCCCAAAGAGACCGAAAAGCTAAAGAGAAAGCTCAACTTACCTCTATTGATATTTTATGGATTCGGGACGATTCTTGGCCTGGGTATTTTATTTGCATTGGAGGAAAGCATGCGGTGAAGTAGGCTGCTAGCGCCAATGGAGCCAAGGATTCTGCTGTAGATAATATAAAGGCACAGATTTTTCAATCTGCGCCTTTCAATGACTTCAGTGATACATTACGGTCTCCCTCTATTCTTTAATCTTTAGGTTCATCCTTCCCAACAAGTGATCACTCACTTTTTCTTGAGCCTTGGCGATTTCATCCATCGAATAAGTCTTTCCGATATGGACTTTGAATGTGCCGGATTCAACCAATTTATTCAAAGATTGAATCAGCTCATCTTCAATTTTTCCGTTGTAGCTGTCAATTTGGAGATCGTTAATGGCTTCCGGCTCGGGCTCTACGCCCATGGGATATGCGACTCTTCCGTCACTTTTAAGCGCTTTGAGAGCTTCTTGGGCTTTTTCTCCGCCGGTGGCGAGTATAGCGGCATCGATACCATCAGGTGCAAAATCGCGTGCCGCGGAAAGGACATCGTCTTCCTTCCCGTTTACGGCTGCATCTGCTCCTAAATTGCGTGCAAGCTCAACACCGTCTTTACCGGATGCTACGGCAAAAACCTTTGCACCCATTTTTTTTGCGATTTGGATCGCCAGATGCCCGAGGCCGCCGCTTGCGCCAAATACCATAAGACTCTCTCCTTGCTGAATCTTCAATGTATCGCGCAATCCTCTCAAGGCAGTACCTCCGTCAACGGTGAGAACACTGGCCTGTTCCAAATCGAGGTTTTCCGGAATGCGCCATGCCTCATTTGTTTTTAAAACGGAATATTCGGCATAGAATCCATTGTCGTGTTCTTTTGGCATAAGCTGGCCGTAGACACGGTCGCCTTCAGAAAATTTATCCTGTCCTTTGCCGGCCTTTTCTACTATTCCACTTCCTTCCGTTCCCAAGATTTTGGGAAACTCCGGTTCTTTATCCATCATTTCGGCAAATATTCCTTCGCGTTCCCCTGAATCCCAAACGCCGACTCCGGCAAAATGTGTCCGCAGCAAAATTTGATCGTCTGCGATCTCAGGTTTTTTAAATTTAACGACTTTGAGTTTGTCGGTGCCGCCGAATTCTTCGATGGCCACTGCTCTCATATTTTCTTGTGTGTTACTCATGATTGTTTGATTTTTAACTTGATTGTGTTCACAGGAGAATTAGAAGAGGTATTTGATCAATTCCACCGTGCCGTCAAATGAAATGTGTTCGAAATTATTTCGAATTTCCTGCACGACTGCAGATGCTCAGACCGGCTTCCCGGATAATCGGAATTTGTCACCACCTATCGATAGCCGATAAAATCCAAGATCGTTTTAACGAACTTTTCTTCTGTACTTGCGTTCGGCTGCATGTGTCCGGTAAATTCTAACTTTATTATCCCAAAAAAGCAAAGTATGAGACTGATCTCTTTTCTTTTTCTCCTGTCACTTATCTCGTGCAATAATGATTCCTCTAATGTCGGAACACAGAATTCTGAACTGCCCGAAAAAACGAGCATAGCCGATATAGAAATAGGCATAAGAGATTACATCTCTCGAGAAACCGAGCAAAACAGCGGGTTTTTCCCTTTGCCAAACGATTCGAGCACGATGAAACTCAAACTCGTCAGAGTGCATACGGAGTACCTCTCCAATTTGGGTCCCGACAGTCATTTTGCTTGTGTAGACCTTGCCGATGAGAAAGGTGATGTATATGATGTGGATTTTTTTCTCACGGGAAAGCCGGGCAACATGCACGTAACCGAAATGACCTTGCACAAAGAAAATGGCAAGCCATTCTACAATTGGAAACAGCTAGCCGATAAAACCTGGAAAAGAGTTGATGTAGAATCTTCTGACAATCGACTTATGGGAGTGGTAGAAGGCGAAGACCGGTTTCGCTTTCGCTATGAAGTAGAGATCCCTGAAATTGAGGAATCGGCTGAGATATGGATTCCCGTTCCCACCTCCAATCCATGGCAAGACGTGACATTACTCTCTCAAAGTTCTGAAAACCGAGGTACCCTCAAACAAGAAAGTGAATACGGCAATCAGTACTATTACTTGCAACTCGATGAAAAAGACAGCAATATCCCGTTGATTTTTGAATATGAGGTAGTCCGAATGGAAAAGAACCCATACGCCAATAATGACGAAGACCTCAGCAGGTATTTGACCACAAGTGAGTTGATGCCCGTAGGTGGTCGATTTGAGTCGATTGTAAACGAAATTTTAAAAGGAAAGCGAAAAGATTCTGACCTCATGAAGGCGCGAGCCATTTACGACTACGTCGCAGACACGCTGAGGTATCGAAAGGCAGGTGAATACGGCACTGGTGATGCCAATTACGCCTGCGATTCACGCAGCGGAAACTGCACTGAGTTTCACTCTTACTTCATCAGCTTGGCGCGCTCTGCTAATATCCCCGCGCGATTTGCCATTGGGGCAGCCATTCCTGCCGAGCGCAATGAGGGCGGAGTAAATGGCTACCATTGCTGGGCAGAGTTTTACGCTGAGGGGAAGTGGTGGCCGGTCGATATCAG
>DATFKV010000582.1:0-5590 GCA_035268465.1 Cryomorphaceae bacterium
TATTACAATCCCGATTTCAAGATTTACGGTTTTCTCGGAGCCGGCGTGATCCACCACAATCCGAAGGTGGTTTATTACGGTGATTTGGAAGAATTCAATGGAGAATTGGTTGAATTGCAACCACTGCAGACCGAGGGCGAAGATTACAGCAAGTGGCAGTTTACTCTTCCGGCAGGACTCGGACTTTACTTCACTTACAACAAAGTTCACCGTTTCGGATGGGAAATAGGATACCGCACCACCTTCACGGATTACTTGGACGATACCAGTACTGAGTACACGAGTTTCGAAGATCCGAATACACTGGCAGCGCAGTTATCGAATCGCACCACAACAGAATCTTTAGCAGCTGCTGAGGTTTATGCCGAGCAGTTTGGGCTTGATGTTCCGAATGCAGAAAGTTTTGCTCCGGGAGAAAAACGAGGAGACCCTACGAATAATGACGGCTATCTCTTCACGCAATTCACTTATTCTTATGTCATAAAGGGACGTAGCAGCTTCTACAAAAAGAAGTACAACTGGATCAAACGAAAGTCGAGAAAACGACGGAAATCCAGAGCTAAGTTTTAGTGATCAGGAATTGACTGATTTTTCTGAAAGGCTTTTTGATAAAAGTAAAAGTCTCAGGTTTTACCCCATTTAAATCCCACGCGAGTCTATCTTCTTTATTGGCTTTAATCCTGTTTTGGATACTCAGGTTGCTCTGCCCGCCTTTTTTCATATTTACCATAACCACGGGCAAATAAGTGGTGGAGATTTTTTCCTTGTACAGCACCCTCACCATAAATTCATAATCGGCACTGGCGGTGAGTTCGGTATTAAACAAGCCATACTTTTGATAGACTTCCTTTTTGACAAAGAAAGTGGGATGAGGAACCATCCAGCCTTTCAAGAAGAAGGAGCGAACGAATTTTCCTGCCTTCCATCTTCTCACCACATTCCCGGCACCCAAGCGGTCTACGTAGTGCAGGTCTCCATAAAGAGAATCAGTTCCTGCTTCGGAGAGATGTGAAACCACTTTTTCGATAATATCATCTGCTGCATAAGTGTCGTCGGCATTCAAAATGGCAATTACGTCACCGGTGGCCATTTCAATCCCCTTATTCATGGCAAAATAAATGCCTTCATCAGGCTCCGACACAAAATGTTGAATTTTATCCCGGTATTTCTCAATAATTTCCAGCGAACCGTCAGCTGACGCACCGTCTATTACGATGTATTCCAAATCATCATACGTCTGGTTGACCACAGAAAGAATCGTGTCTTCCAGCGTGTCCGCGGCATTGTACGATATGGTAATTACACTAACCTTCAATGATTTCTCGAGATTTAACCTGCTTGGCAGGATTACCTAAATATACGGAATATGAATTGAGATTCGAAGTAGCAATTCCTCCGACTGACAAGACGGAATGCGAAAAACAAGTAACACCGGGGCAAACAACGCTTTTTGCACCTATCCAAACTCCGCTCTCCAAGACTATCGGCTTCGCCATCAAATCAAAACTTGACTTCCTATAATTGTGATTTCCCGTTAAGAGCATAGCTCCTTGAGAGATACAAGCATTGGAACCTATCGAAACACTGACTAAATTATCTATCCAAACCATCTCACCGATCCATGCGTTGTCCCCTATCGAAAGAAACCATGGGTACTTTATAGTAATGGATGGTTTTAAAACCACTCCTGTTCCAATCTTAGCTCTAAACAGCCGTAAAAGTAATACCTTAATTCTTGAAGGCCATGGAAAAGCCGATCTAAAAAAAAATAAAGAAACAATATACCAAGTGGCCCTCCGAAATACGGAGCCGGGGTGATAATCTTTATTGGAGAAAGAACTAAGATCTGTTTCAATCATCAAATAAATTCTTGTATCCGTTGTGCAATTTATCAAGATTTATCATGGCCTCCGCATTGACCTTGACATTTTTATAGGCAAAATTGTATTCCTCTTCGGCCATCGCTCCTAGCTGATTCAGTATCTGCGCAAACTTCTCATGCGCCAATTCAAGGTCAAAGCCAAGCGAGGCTTCCTCCAAGTTAAGCCATGGCGTGAGGTTAGAAATAACCACGGGAACGCCGGTCAAAAAGGCCTCTACAATGGCATGTCCGTAATTCTCGCCCGCTGTCGGGAGAAAGAAAAAGTCAGCTTTTGCAGCGATTCGGGTAATATCTCTTTGAGGCATGGTCCCCGAAAAAATCACCTTCACATTTGGCGGTAAGGATTCGATGATTCTCTTGCAACGACTAAAGTACGCCTGATCGTACACCGCACCGATAATTTCGAAATGCACGGATATAGCCGGATTGATGAGCCGTAAACACTCCAAGGCAAAATGGATGTTTTTCTCCGGTGCGATACGGGCTACGCTATAAAGACGCAGCGCCCCCTTTTTTTTCTTGTGCTCAGATCTCAGGTCGGCAGCGAGGGGAACCCCGGGTATGTTGGGAACTACCTCGATCGGGACTTCACCAAACCGCTCCACAATCTGCTCGGATTCAACCCCATTAGTTGCGTGAAATTTCACCTTTGAGAAAAGTCTCAAGAACTTAGCCGATTTTAAAAATGCCGTCTTCTTGAAAGACTTGATTGCCATGGCCGCGGGAGCGAGCATGCCTCTGGGAGCAACCACTACCTCCATAGCAGCACCGTGCAAAGCAATAAGCGGAAAAATGGTAAATGTCTTGCTGAACATCCCGTTCAAATAGACCAGGTCGGGGTTAACAGCTGAAAGGATTTCTTTTATGGCCTTTAAGCCTTGTCGACTTGGAGACAGATACATCACATGAGCTTTACCTACTTTCACCCATCGGTCGGTGGTGACATTCAGGTACGGTTCAGTTTCCAAATAATCCCGATCGCTGCAAACCACCTTAAAATTGAAATCATCACCGAGATGCGCTACCAGGTTGGCACAGGAAGTAATCGGTCCTCCCGCTTTGTAGCCGGGCAGGTACCAATCAGAGAAAAGAAGGATGGTCTTGGGATCAGATTCCATTTTCGTCGAGCCAGGCTTCAAGAATGCACAAATGCCAAATCCGCGACCAGGTTATTTTTGAGTCGCCTTTTAAAAAACCCTCCCAACGCTTATCAATCGCCTTGGCATTAAACGCATCGCGTCGGCCAAGTTTTTTCAATGCGTCTCCGCAAAAATCTTTGAGCTCATTGCGCATCCACACCTCCCAAGGAAAGGTAAATCCCATCTTGGGTCTGTTCACGATGGAATCGGGCAAGTCTTCTCCCATGGCATCTACCAAAAGTTTCTTGGGCGAATGAGGATATTTGTGCTTATCGCCAATTCCCATAACCATGGACACCAGCTCGTGATCGAGAAATGGAACTCTGACTTCCAAGGCATGCGCCATCGACATCTGATCCGTATCTCGCAGCAGTATGTTTTCCAAATAGGTGGTCAACTCGGCGTAAGACACATGGCTGAGAATAGGCATTGAAAAACCGGGCTTTCCATAGCCGACTCCGGTTTTGACCAAATTGTAAACCGAGGATTCCATTTTCGATCCTGTGGTCAGCATATCGGCGTTTTGGCCCGTGGTAGCCACTTCTCGGCTAAATGGGTAGATGTATTCCAAATCAAACCTTTCCTGATTGAGGACACTTCGAGTTTTGGACGAGGCCACTCCGGGATTCTTCATTTCCAAAATACTTCCCGCAATGTCACGCGCAAACTTCGGGAAGCTTAAGAGCCACTTTTTACTTTGCAAGCTGAGAAACTGCTTGAAAATGGGGTACCCCGCGAAGAGTTCGTCGCCTCCCAGCCCCGATAACGCCACGGTGATGCCTTGGCCTTTGGCCGCACCCGATACCACATAAGAATTGATCCCATCTCCTGAGGGGTGATCCATGGCTTTAAGAGCTGCAGGGAGTTGATTGATCAATTCACTCGGATCAAGCTCGATACGGTGGTGTTCCGTCCCAAACTTGAGAGCGACTTCCTCAGCATACCTAGCTTCACTAAACTCTTGTTCTTGAAAGTCGATGTTAAAAGTCTTGATGGGGCCGTTTGAATGCTTGGCAGCCAGAGCCACCACAGCACTCGAGTCAATTCCTCCGGAGAGAAATACCCCCAACGGCACATCGGCAATCAACCGCCTCTTTACACTTTGGTCAAGGGCGGCACGAACTGCGGCACAGGTATCGTCATAGCTCATGCCCCGCATATCAGTACGGGCAGATTCGGCCAACTTCCAGTAGTGTTTTATCTCTTGCTCATTATCCGTAATCTTCATGTAGCTGCCTGCCGGCAATGAAAATACTCCCTCAAGAATGGTCGAGGGACCGTGTACCGTTTGGTACCTGAGGTATTCGGGAAGAGCGGCTTCGTTCAAATTGGGTTTAACGTTCAATCCCGAAATGAGCGACCTTATTTCACTGGAAAACAAGATCTCATCATCCTTTCGCAAGTAGTAGAGCGGTTTGATGCCCATTCTGTCGCGGCAAAGTAGAAGTTCCTCTGCCTGATTGTCCCAAAGGGCAAAAGCAAACATCCCGTTGCACTCCTTGACAAAGGAAATACCCCACCTGGCAAGACCCGCCAAAAGCACTTCCGTATCGCCGTCGGTTTGAAAAGGGTAACCCGAAAGCTGTTTTTTCAATTCGCGGAAATTGTAAATCTCCCCGTTAAACACAATGGTGTAGCGACCTGATTGGTCGGTCATGGGCTGATTTGCCTCTTGGCGAAGATCAATAATGGACAAGCGGCGGTGGCCGAGAGCTATCCCTTCGCCCACGTAAAAGCCTTCGGCATCGGGCCCACGGTGTTGGAGCTTATCAGCCATTTTGCGAATGCGCAATTGGGCAGACTCATTGTTTTGGTGACCGTATATTCCCGCGATTCCGCACATTAATGCGATGCAAATTGATCAGAGTGAAGAACGTGTTTGATCCCCGTTTCTAAAGGCAATAAATCCCTGCCCAGTATTTTCAACATCCTGGAGTTATCGGGCATTCTTCGCGACATATCCCCTTCTTTTAGTGGATCGAGGTGCACAATCTTCGATTTGGAATCCGTAACCTTAATAATGGTTTGAGCCAATTCCAAGATGGTCACTTCTTTATTTGATCCTATATTGATGACATCATTTACCACCTCATCATTGTAGAAGGTCTTAATACAAGCTTCCGTGTTGTCGGAAATAAAGCAGAAAGTTCTGGTTTGAAGTCCATCTCCATACACGGTTATATCTTTATTGCGGAGAGCCGAATGGAGAAATTTGGAAACGACAAAGTCATCGCTTTGCTTGGGTCCATAGGTATTGAAGAACCTGAAGATGGTGTACTGCAATCCAAACTCTTGCTCATAAGAGCGCAAGAAAGCCTCTCCGATATTTTTTACTATGGCGTAGGGCAGCCTGGAATTCAAAGGGGTAGTTTCTTCGTTTTGGGGTATTTCTACCGGTTCGCCGTACACTTCCGAGCTACTTGAATACAGCACGCGCTTTACCCCGGTATTCTTGCTAAGGCTCAGTACATTTTTTATCCCGGTAATATCGTCCAAAACCTTGACGGGGTTTTTCAAAGTTCGCTTCACCCCCACCAAAGCAGCATAGTGGAAGACATAATCAAAGCGG
>DATFKV010000583.1:0-2768 GCA_035268465.1 Cryomorphaceae bacterium
GAGGAACTCGATGAAATCGAACGTAGGATCATGCAGCTCGAAATTGAGCGCGAGGCCATCAAGCGAGAAAAAGATCAATTCAAGTTAAAAGAATTGGGTGAAGAGCTGGCCAATCTCAATGAGAAGCGAGATCAGCTCAAGGCCAAATGGGAATCTGAAAAGAGTTTGGTCGACAATGTTCAAAAAGAGAAAGAGAACATCGAGCAATTGAAGTTTGAGGCAGAAAAAGCGGAGCGTGAAGGCAATTACGGAGAGGTAGCTGAAATTCGCTACGGAAAGCTCAAAGATGCCGAAGAACGACTTGAAGAATCGAGAAAACAGCTGATGGACGAGCAAGCCAACTCTAAGATGATTAAGGAAGAGGTGGATGAGGAAGAAGTAGCTGATGTGGTGAGCCGTTGGACGGGAATCCCCGTGACAAAAATGCTGGAAAGTGAGCGCGAGAAGCTGTTGAATCTGGAAGATCACCTGCACGAGCGAGTGGTCGGTCAAGATGAAGCAGTCGAGGCCGTATCGGACGCCGTGAGAAGATCTCGCTCAGGTTTGCAAGACGAAAAACGTCCTATTGGTTCGTTCATTTTCTTAGGAACCACGGGTGTTGGTAAAACGGAATTGGCGAAAGCCTTGAGCGAATACCTCTTCAATGATGAGCACGCCATGACGCGTATCGACATGAGCGAATACCAAGAGCGCCACAGCGTGAGCCGTTTGGTAGGAGCACCTCCGGGATATGTTGGGTACGATGAAGGTGGACAGCTGACCGAAGCAGTTCGGCGAAAGCCATACAGTGTTGTGCTTTTGGATGAAATCGAGAAAGCCCATCCCGATGTATTCAATATTCTCCTCCAAGTATTGGACGATGGTGTATTGACCGACAACAAAGGAAGAAAGGTCAACTTCAAGAATACCATCATCATTATGACTTCCAATACCGGTTCGGCGATTATTCAGCAACGCTTTGATGAAGCCAGAGGCGACATGGACGAAGAAATGCAAGAAAAAACAAAAGCAGAGGTTTTTGAAATGCTGAAATCGTCAATGAGGCCTGAGTTCTTGAACAGAATAGACGAAATCATCATGTTCAAGCCCCTTGATAAAAAAGACATCTTCCAGATTGTTAAGCTCCAGCTCGAGCTGCTCTCCGAAAAAATGGAGCATATGGGAATTGATCTCACCGCTTCAAACGATGCCGTTGAGTACATAGGTGAAAAAGGGTTTGACCCACAATTTGGAGCAAGGCCCGTAAAGCGACTCATCCAGAAGGAGGTTCTGAATGCCTTGAGCAAGCAACTCTTGGCAGGTACAATTGATCGAGAAGAACCCATTGTAATGGATGTCTTCGACGGACAAGTGGTATTCCGGAAACCCCTCAAAGAGGAATTGGAAAAAATGATTTCGTAATTCGAATCAGCGTAAATAAAGCCGGCCCATGGATTGAACCGTGGGCCGGCTTTTGTATTTTTGGTTTTTATGAAAACCATCTACTTTAACAGACATGCAAAATCAGATTGGTCAAATGAAGGACTTAAAGATTTCGACCGACCACTGAATGAGCGCGGCTTGCGAGACGCCCCGGCAATGGGTAGGCGACTCAAAACAAGGGGCGAGGACATCGAGCTCTTCGTGAGCAGCCCTGCGAACCGAGCCATTAATACGGCGAGATTGATGGCCGGGGAATACGGCTATCCCCGGGAAAACATTCTTGAGGTTGATCGGCTCTACCTGCCTTCGGTAAAGGATTTTCTTAATGCAATCTCCGACATCGATGAAAGCCGGGAATCGATTATTCTCTTTGCCCACAATCCCGGCATCACAGACGTTGTGGAATATCTTTCAAACGAGTCCTTGGGAAATATTCCGACCTGCGGAATTGCCAAAATTGAATTCGCTTCGGCCAATTCCTGGAGTGAGATTTCAGGAGGAGCAGGTGAATTGGTTTTTTTCGATTACCCCAAAAAGGAATTTTAGATCGCCTATAAGCGAAGTCAAGGTTGACAAATCAATGACTCGCCAAGAATTCTCCTACCCAAAAAAGCGCCCCAAATAAAATTCAGGACGCTTTTGGATTCGAGTTGTAGGTGGTATTATGATAGTTCGATCATCCAACCATGTGGATCATCGGTTCTGAATTTTTTAAGATCTACAAAGTATTGCATCAAGCGATTCGAAAGCTTGCGGTCCTCTATTTTCGGTAGTTGATATACTTTTCCGTCATCGGCAATGGCTTCAATATGAGCGATAGTAGCAGCAGTTCCGCAACCAAACGCTTCTTCCAAAGTACCGCTTTGCATTGCTTCTTGAAGTTCAGCCACAGAAACTCTCCGCTCCTCGACTTCAACTCCCCAATCTTTTGCGAGCTGTAAAGTGCTTCTGCGCGTAACTCCATCCAAAATGGTTTCACTGAGTTTAGGAGTGATGAGTCTTCCGTTTATCACGAACATTACGTTCATGGTTCCACTCTCCTCAATGTAGGCATGCTCTTTTGCATCCGTCCACAGAAGTTGATCAAAGCCTTGCTCGTTAGCCAACTTTGCCGGGTACAATGATCCGGCGTAATTTCCCGCTGTCTTGGCATACCCTGTTCCTCCTTGGGCCGCTCGGGCAAACTTTCTTTCAATTTTTACTCGCACAGGCTTTGCATAATAAGCATTCACGGGAGCAGCGAGAATCATGAATCGGTACGTCTCACTTGCTTTTACACCAATGTAATTGTCAGTAGCAAAAAGTACGGGTCGCAAATACAAAGAGGACAATTCTGCATTGGGAAT
>DATFKV010000584.1:0-2232 GCA_035268465.1 Cryomorphaceae bacterium
GCGAACAAAGGTAGTTCTTCGTTTGATTTGCCAACAGTTCGCCTTGTACTTTTGTTTTCATTCGAACAAGAATAACAGTTGAGAATGGTTTCTCTTTCGGTGTTTGAATTGCGGCCAATGACAAGTGTAGATTTCGGGAAGATTTCCAGCTTAATTCCTTTAACACTGCTCTGTTAAAATACGGAGCTCTCCTTTACCGTTTCATTGGTTCTTACCATTTATCTTTGATTGTTGATCCCGTCCGAAACGACGCTACACCACATGGCCAAAAAAAACAGGTTAAACGCCAAAACGTCAAGCAAGAAGAAAACCACTTCCACTTCAGGCAAGAAAATAAAATTCTCGGCCTTACTCTCAGATCGAAGAGTGAAGAGAGTCGGAGGTATGTTTCTATTTTTCTCATGCATCTACCTCTTAATTGCCTTCACAGCATTCATGTTCACGTGGAAAGAAGATCAATCACTTCTTTCGGAGAACTGGTGGGTGGTGCTTCGCGAAGGAAATTATGAAGCGGAGAATTGGCTGGGGCCACTCGGCGCTATGATGGGTCACCTCTTCATTTACGAATGGTTTGGAGTCGTGAGTTTCCTTTTCATTTTACTCTTGTTTCTTTATGGCTTTAGAGTCTTATTTGGCAAAAATCTACTGCCCGCATGGCGAACTACGATTGCTGCTGTTTTTGCCATGCTGGTGTTTTCCCCCGTATTGGCTTTCTTGTTTGATTCTCCCGACTATCAAATCTTGGGTGGTCGGTACGGTTTCGAGATGAACCACACGCTTGCAGGAAAAGTGGGCACGGTTGGAACCGGGTTCTTATTGCTTTTTATAGCCGCAGGTTATGTAGCCGTCGTTTTTAATCCTTCATTCTCCTTTTTAGGGAAATGGTTTGCCATGGCTTCCGCCAAATCGGGTGCCCTTTTCAGTTCAGTAGGGACGCAGATTCAGAAATCAACTCACGACTCTGAAGAGGAGTCAGATGAGGCAAAGCATTTTGAAGATACGATTGGCGATATGGACAATTTCACCGAAACGAGTGCCGCTGATTTGGCAATGGCAGATTTGGATACAGAGGAGGAAGAGGACACGCCTTCACCAGAATCAAAGTCGGCTGAAGAAAAACACGGTCTTGAATTGGAAGTTTCTGATAGTTCTGAGCCTGAGAACTCAGAGGGATTTGAAAGAGTTGAGCCCTCATCAGCTCCCCCGAAGGAAAGCAAAGAAGAGTTTACGGTAGAAGCTCCCAAGGTGGAAAAAGCCCTTTCGGATAAAGAAGTGAACCAAAAAGTGAAAGATTTTGGTGAGTACGATCCAACCTTGGATTTATCGAATTTCCAAATGCCGAGAATTGACCTTTTGGAAGACCACGGGGGTGGAGGTATTTCGGTGAGCAAGGAAGAGCTCGATGCGAACAAAGACAAAATTGTAACGACGCTCTCCCATTACAAAATTGGTATAGAAAAAATTAAGGCAACCATCGGTCCTACCGTTACATTGTATGAAATAGTACCCGAACCGGGAGTGAGAATATCCAAAATCAGAAATTTGGAAGATGATATTGCACTCAGTTTGGCAGCGCTGGGAATTCGAATCATTGCACCCATTCCCGGAAAGGGAACCATTGGTATAGAAGTACCAAACAGCAATCCCGATACGGTGTCGATGCGATCGATCATTGCATCTGAGAAATTTCAGAATACGAAATTTGAATTGCCCGTTGCTTTGGGAAAAACCATTAGCAATGAAACTTTTGTGGCTGATCTGGCCAAAATGCCACACCTCCTGATGGCGGGTGCTACAGGTCAGGGAAAATCCGTAGGGCTCAACGCTATACTGGTATCACTTCTTTATAAAAAGCACCCTTCACAGATCAAGTTTGTACTGGTAGACCCGAAGAAGGTTGAGTTAACGCTCTTCAATAAAATCGAACGGCACTATTTAGCCAAACTTCCCGATGAAGAGGAATCGATCATTACCGATACTGCGAAAGTTGTGAAGACCCTAAACTCACTTTGCATCGAGATGGATGATCGATACGAGTTATTGAAAAATGCGGGGGTAAGAAACTTGAAAGAATACAATGCCAAATTTGTTCAACGCCGCTTGAATCCTGAGGAAGGCCACAAGTATTTACCTTACATCGTTTTGGTGATCGATGAGTTTGCCGATTTGATCATGACGGCAGGAAAGGAAGTAGAGACGCCCATAGCCCGTTTGGCGCAATTGGCCAGAGCG
>DATFKV010000585.1:0-3644 GCA_035268465.1 Cryomorphaceae bacterium
CTTATCTTCTAAATTCATTTCAATCTGCTAAAGAGTCCTCTTTTCGGTTTGAAGTTAAGTGGTTTACCAAAATGCTTTTGCCTGATGTTCTCAAGCTCGCTTTTCACGTCAGTCAGGGCAGCAGGCAACTCGGCTCTCCACTTACCGAACCCCTGCAAGTAGCGAAAGTACTTGTTTTCATCGAACTCTCCCGTGCCTCCCGCGGTAATGCTCTGAGGATTGAGAATGCGGACATAAATCGGCTCTTTTTCTTTAATCGTTCGCATTCCCTTAAAAAAAGGATGCCAAGCGCGGGAATGATCGCAGGCAAAGAGGTAATTTTTGTCGTCTTCTGTCTCCGCGCCACCCTTTGCCTCAACTTTGGTTAAGGCATGATTGAAATCCATGATAGCCGTATTCGGTATCCATTCTCGTTTTTGGCTTGAAGCCAAATTGGTAGCAAGATCGTAGAAAAAATGCTTTCGGTCGTAAGCGATGTCGAAGTTAGCTTTCGCCAAACGGTCGAATTCTTCAGGATTGATCAGATCATCATCATCCAAGCGAACGAGGTACTTTGCCAAGCGGGGCATATCGGCCAGTCGATCGCCGGCTTCTTTGAGTTTCTCTTCTTTGGAAGTTCCTTCGCAGTCTATTTTCTTAAAGTGCGGATGGTCGACCTCAGCATCTCCGAGTAGCCATACCACAAAGGTGGCATCGAGCTTTTTGACCTGCTGAAAGCAGAGTCGCTGGAGGTCTCGGCGCAAGGAGCCTTCCTCGAGGTTGGGACTGGTGGGGATCAGAAAAAGGTAGTCGAGCATAGGGAACCGCAAAGGTAATATCAGTTTTTAGTTATACAGTGAGCAGTTATCAATTAGGAATGTACAATGAGCAATGAGCAATGAGCAATTAGGAATGTACAATGAGCAATGATCAATGAGCAATGAGCAATGAGCAATTAAGAATGTACAATGAGCAATGAGCAATTAAGAATGTACTATGAGCAATGAGCAATGAGCAATGAGCAATGAGCAATTAAGAATGTACAATGAGCAATGATGACGAAGGAAGGGCGTTGTATAGAGACGATGATTCAGGAATGTTCAATTAGGAATTAGGAATGTTCAATTAAGATTTAAGAATTGGCACGCGAAGCCGCTAAGGCGCAAAGAGCCTTCTTCGAGATTGGGGCTAGTTGGGATTAAAAAAAGGTAGTCGAGCATTGAGGCTGCAAAGGTAATATCAGTTTTTAGTTATACAGTGAGCAGTTATCAATTAGGAATGATCAATTAAAAATGAAGGGGTTGCGTGGCTGTTCTCCTTCGGTAAGCGGGGTGGATTAGATATGGCATGCAGAGATATGCAGGGCGTGCTAACTTTTTTGTGAGGACACATCTTCTTTGCTGTGCTTCGACGGAAAAAGAGAGGCCGTCCTGCCATACGTCAGGATCTCCGACTAAAGGTCAGTAGAGAACGCAGAGGGAAAGCGCTGAAGGCGCGAAATCAATCAGCCCGGGGTGGAGCGTAGTGAAACCCCGGGGTCGGATAGATGACGTGATCCGTTTTGGCGCGCGTTTTTGGGTGCCCAATTTTAGCCAATGAGGTCATGTTTAAGTTCAAAAACCGTGACAAAACCATGGTAGCTAATTGGATGGCTCGCAGAGACGCCGAGGCGCACAAGTTTGAAGGACCTGACAAGCAAAGCGCGGGTTACCCGGAGCCCACTGAGAGATGATATTTAAACCGTTTACCTGAAAGAAGATTCAAGGTGGTTGAGCGGAGTCGAAACCCCGACAAGAGGTGCATCTCAGCTGCTATTCGCTGCAGACATTGAATTGATCCTTATCGGGCAAATTAAATAATAGTTGTTCCATTTCAGGGAACCATGCTTTACATAATGAAAAGTCTTGGCGCATGTTTTTTATGTCCTCCTCGTTGGAGGGTGATGACCCACCTTTTGGCAAATATTCAATTTGCTCATTAGACTGACCTTTTCATCTTCCTTTTGTCTTGATACAAAAGGAACAAAAAATCAGAACCGAAAAATGCTTCTGCCCGCTCCGGAAGATTTCTAAAATCCAATTAAAGTAGTCGATTTGGCAATCGAAAGGACAAGCCCCCTTTAATGGTTTTTTACGAAATCTTCCATTACGGATGAGGGTCTATTTTTTAATAGTATCCGTGAGCTCGGCCCCTCGGGGCCTCGGTTCACAGCTTTCGCGGGCCTGCTTTTCGGTTCGGGCCCACGCACTTATAGATCCGGGTAGAGAGTCAATCATTTCTCTAACCGCAAAATCTTGGGTCTTAAGACCAGAATCCTATTGTCATATTTAAATCAAAAACTTACCCAATTATTTAAGATAACAGAGACGAAAAGACTCTTTTGCCTTATCATGGGTCATCACCCGTTGGAGGAGGTGGCACACCGTGACGGAGGAGAGGGGTGACGGAGGTGGATAAAACCGTGATAAAACACCTATTTCTATGAGGATTTCACATGGACTGCTCAATCAACAACAACGATTTTCGTCGTCCCGATGATTGCCGATTCTCTTAGCAAGTGAAGCAGATAAGTTCCCGAAGCCAAGTCTGAGATATCTATGGTTGACTCGAAACCTTGCGAACGATACTCGCTTACGGTGCGGCCTGACAAATCCGTTATTCGAATGACGGTCACATCTGCATCTCTCACCTGAACGGTTATGCGATCACTGCTCGGGTTGGGAAAAACGGCAAAGCTCAATTGCGGCCGATCCCAAATCCCATCTGAAAGGATGGCCTCCTCACCGCAACTATTTCCTCCTTTGGAGAAGTACACGACCTCGGTCGTTTCACGCCAAGTCGTGACGCTTCCAAAACCAAGTCGTTCTACCTCGTGAAAATAGCGACCTAAACCGGGAACGTATTCCACACGTGTTATTTCCGGTGGACCGTTGGTGTCAAATCCGCACCAAGCATCGTATTCCTCGCATTCCACGAATGGCGCCGAAATGCCGAAAAGACCAATTCTTTTTTCTCCACAAAAATCGCGGCGGAAGAGATTTTCCTGATAGCTCCCGTCCTGATAGCCACCGGTGTTTCGGGTACGGTAAAAAGGCAGACTGCTCAAAGTATCATAGCGGTAATAAACCAACTCTTCAGTCCACTCGTTAAGGTTTGTCTCGTTTTGATCAAAGGATTGGTGCAAAACCGTGTACCGAAGGCTATCCACTTCTTCAATGCGATTTTGGAAAATCCGATTCAGATAGCTCACTTCATTGGTGAAGTTTGAGTTTCCGGGTTCCGATTCGAAATAGGTCATTTTGTACTGAATCGTATCGCCGATTTGGAAATCATAGATCATTTCGCTGGTGAGAACGGTAAGACTCTCATCAAAGTTGGCGTCGCCAATCAGGGTCAGCGGCTTTTCCACGTTCGGAAAATTGTCAATTTGAAAGAAGTCGAGCAGACCGCTGTTCTCCCCGATTCGAATCACGAAACCATGCAAGGGTGAGTCAATCTCATCTCCTTCTTCTGAATAATGACTGATTCGGTATGATTGAACCAATTCTTCTGCCCCGAAAATAGTTTCGGTGGTTTCGCCTTCCGAAATGATGGAGTAGACGTCGGAGTCATTGGCATAAAAAACAGCGGAGTCAGCGGCAAAATCAAAACTCAGGGTGTCATCA
>DATFKV010000586.1:0-3196 GCA_035268465.1 Cryomorphaceae bacterium
ATCTTGGTCGCTGTTCTCAATAAGGAATATCCACTGTTCGATACTGCTGCGCGTATTTTAAGTCTTGACTCGAAAAAGAATGTCACACTATTTACGTCGCCCATTTGCTTGGCAATAGCCTTCTATTTCGCTGAAAAGAAAAGTGGATCGAACAAGGCGAAGAATAAAATCAAAACCCTTTGTGACCATATTGAAATAGCCGGCTCCTCGAAAAAATCCGTTCAAGAAGCATTAAATGACCCCAAAGTATTGGATCTTGAAGATGGGTTTGAGTATTACGCAGCTCTGGACTCACGTTGTAATTACATCATCACAGAGGATACTGGGGATTTTCATTTTTCGGAGATTCCTGTGATGAAATCAGAGGATTTTTTGGCGAGTTTGAAAGGGAAGGTTTGAGGACTAATTCAATTGGTAGAGATGAGGCCTTCCACCCCTGTCTACCGTCAGGCAGGCCCGTCTCATGCTCGTTCCTCGCATGAGCCACCCCCGCCAGCGGGGGATACGTAGCTTCATAATTTTTTATTGGTGGGAAATTTAGTTGAGATTAAAACGTGCTTACAAACAAACGCAGTGTTTGTCCCCCGCTGGTGGGGGTGGCAATTCTGATTTTTCATCAGAATTGGTGGGGGTGGACATTCTGCACAGAGAGTTAAAAGATCACTACCCCACCAACTCCCCATACAAATCGTAAGGAGCGCATTCCGTAATCTTCACCTCTGCGAAATCACCAATTCTTGCATATCCCGTTGACTTAGGAATGATCACTTCGTTGTCCACTTCCGGTGAGTCGAATTCGGTGCGGCCAATGTAATCTCCACCCTCTGCTCGGTCGATCATCACCTTAAAAGTCTTACCAACTTTCTCTTGGTTGATCTCGTGAGAAATTCCGCTTTGAAGCTCCATGATCTCTTCGGCGCGTTCTTTCTTCAATTCTTCGGGCACGTCGTCCTCCGAATTAAACGCGTGGGTATTCTCTTCGTGGGAATAGGTGAAAACGCCCAAACGATCGAAGCGCATCTCGGCAACCCACTCGAGCATTTCTGCTTGGTCTTCTTCGCTTTCGCCCGGGTAACCGGAAATTAAAGTGGTGCGAACGGCAATGCCGGGCACCTGTTCGCGAATTTTATGAATGAGCTCTGTCGTTTTTTCTCTTGTAATTCCACGACGCATCGCCTTAAGCATTCGCGTCGAAGCGTGTTGCAGCGGAATATCGAGGTAATTGCAGACGTTGGGATGATCGCGCATGACGTCAAGGACTTCCATAGGGAATCCACTCGGAAAGGCATAGTGCAGTCGAATCCAATCAATTCCCTCTACATCGGCCAAAGCCTGCAGCAACTTGGCTAATTCGCGTTTTTTGTACAGGTCCAATCCGTAGTAAGTCAAATCTTGAGCGATCAGCATCAGCTCTTTCACCCCTTTGGCGGCAAGGCCTTCAGCGCGTTTCACCAATTCTTCGATCGGGGTGGATCGGTGCTTGCCACGCATAATCGGAATGGCGCAAAAAGAGCACGGACGGTCGCAACCTTCGGCAATTTTGAAATAGGCGTAATGCGAAGGAGTAGTCAGCAGTCGCTCGCCGACCAATTCGTGCTTGTAATCGGCTTTAAGCGTTTTGAGCAGTCGCGGCAATTCTCGGGTTCCGAAGTAGGCATCTACCTCGGGGATTTCTTTTTCAAGGTCTTCGCGGTACCGCTCTGAAAGGCATCCCGTAACGTAGACTTTATTCACAAATCCACGCTCTTTGGCATCAGCCCATTGAATGATGGTATCGATGCTCTCCTGCTTGGCGTTATCGATAAATCCACAGGTATTGATGATCACCACCGAGGCGTCGCCATCATCACTTTCGTGAACGACATCGTACTTATTCGCTTGAAGCTGGGCCATCATGACCTCGCTATCAAAAATATTCTTTGAGCAGCCAAGCGTGACTACGTTGACCTTGTTTTTCTTGAGAGTCTTTGTTTTCATCCTACACGTTCCTTGCTGAAAAGGGAATCTACGAATTCGTATTTATTGAACACCTGCAGGTGCTCCATTCCTTCTCCGACCCCGATGTATTTCACGGGGATTTTAAATTCATCTGATATTCCGATCACCACACCACCTTTAGCCGTGCCGTCGATTTTGGTCAGTGCCATGGCCGTAACTTCGGTGGCTTTGGTGAACTGTCGTGCTTGTTCGATGGCATTCTGACCGGTACTGCCGTCCAAAACCAAGAGCACTTCGTGGGGTGCTCCCGGCACGATCTTATCCATCACTCGACGGATCTTGCTCAGCTCATTCATCAAGTTCACTTTATTGTGAAGTCGCCCTGCCGTGTCGATAAGAACTACATCGGCCTCCTGCTTCACCGCCGATTGAAGTGTATCAAAGGCTACTGAAGCTGGATCTGCGCCCATGCCTTGAGAAACGATGGGCACTCCTGCTCTTTCGGACCAAATGATCAATTGGTCTACCGCGGCAGCTCGAAATGTATCAGCGGCACCGAGTACCACTTTCTTGCCGATCTTTTTGAATTGGTACGCCAACTTGCCAATGGTCGTCGTTTTACCGACTCCGTTCACACCCACTACCATAATCACATATGGTTTGTGGCCTTCCGGGACGGAGTACTCCGTGGCTTCACCTGAATTATTTTCCTCGAGCAGTGCTGCGATCTCTTCTCGTAGAATCTTATCGAGTTCGTCGGTGCCGAGATACTTATCTTTTGCAACGCGGGCTTCAATACGATCAATAACTTTAAGAGTCGTATTTACACCAACATCAGAAGAGATGAGAATTTCTTCAAGGTTGTCGAGTACTTCTTCGTCTACCTTAGACTTTCCCGCTACCGCTTTAGTAAGTTTGGAAAAGATACCCGTCTTGGTTTTTTCCAAGCCTTCGTCTAAAGTCTCTTTCTTATCTTTTGAGAAAAAATTAAATAATCCCATGGTTGGTTTGATTAAACGCAAAAAGCCCTTTTCCAAAAGTCGGAAAAAGGCTTAAAAATTTTGTGCAGGGAAGACTATTTATCCTCCTGAAAGAAGTCGCCCACTTGATCGTTGGTAACGATTTCTTCTCGAAAGCTGTAAGAACCTGTTTTCGACTTTACCATCTTAATCACTTTCGTGTGGTTCTTACCCCCACCTGTTTGTAGTGTTGCTACGGTCTTCTTTGCCATGACTCAGTATTATTTGATCTCCTTGTG
>DATFKV010000587.1:0-3506 GCA_035268465.1 Cryomorphaceae bacterium
TCGTAAAGAATTCCATCTTCCCCATCAGATTGCATCTCAGCCACAATGGCCTCGGGATACGATTCGTGAATATGCTCAGCCCCTAGCTTTGAGGTATAACTTAAAGGCAGCAAGTAATGATCGGACATGCCTGTATCGTAATCCGCTCGTACATTTAAAAATACCGTGTCATCGTCACCCAGATTCATTTCCGTTGAATCGACGATTTCGACGTTTTGCAATTTTCTGCCTCCACCTTCATACCAAGCCATTCGCTTTATATACGGCGGGAGAATCTTGGTCTCCAATTCAGCTTTGGTCTTTTTGGCTAAAATACTTGGCAACCCGTCGGCCACGGTTAATTTTGTAGGAACATTTTTCACCTCGTCACCATGCACATTTTCCAGATAAAACCAGTGATAGGCATAGGGTGTGAGCGTGAATGAATAATCCTGACCATCTCTGATTTCAGGAAATTCATTTTTACTGAAAAGCTCCACGGGTACAAATCCCGCAAAATCTTCCAATTCAATTTCGGCTGCCTGAGCAAACCGGGAAAGATTAACGACCACGAGTATCGTTTCGTCCTCGTAAGTTCTGGTAAAAGCCATCACTTTAGAGTTTTCGATACGCAAAAAGTTCAAATCCCCCCTTCCGAAGGCTTTGTACTTCTTTCGCATGTTGATCATGCGCTTCATCCACCAAAACAAGGATGAAGTATTGCTGCGCTGTGTTTCTACATTGATGGCCTCATAGGTATATTCTGGATCGATAATGCTAGGCAAGTAAAGCTTGTGCGGATTGGCCTTTGAAAAGCCCCCGTTTCTATCAGGCGACCATTGCATAGGTGTGCGCACCCCGTCGCGGTCTCCGAGGTAAAAATTATCTCCCATCCCTATTTCATCACCGTAGTAAATGACCGGCGTCCCGGGTAGGGAAAAGAGCAGATAATTGAGAAGTTCGATCTTTCTGCGATCGTTTTTCATCAATGGCGCCAAGCGATGACGGATTCCAACGTTGATCTTGGCGCGCGGATTCTTCGCGTAGACTTTATACATGTAGTCGCGCTCCTCGTCGGTGACCATTTCCAAAGTCAGCTCATCGTGGTTTCGCAAAAAGATGGCCCACTGACAAGTCTCGGGTATCTCAGGAGTTTGATCAAAAATATCGGTGATGGGATAGCGATCTTCCATGTTGAGGGCCATAAACATGCGCGGCATCACGGGAAAGTGGTAATTCATTTGGCATTCATCGCCATCGCCGAAGTAAGAAGCTGAGTCTTCGGGCCACATATTGGCTTCCGCCAAAAGAAGCGTACCCGGAAATGACTCATCGACCTTAGCGCGAAGCTCTTTCAAAAAGACATGGGTCTCGGGGAGGTTTTCACAGTTGGTTCCGTCTCTTTCAAAGAGGTAGGGAACGGCGTCCAATCGGAAGCCATCGACGCCCATTTCGCACCAGTACTCGAGTATTTGAAACACTTCTTCCCTTACCTTGGGATTGTCAAAATTGAGGTCTGGCTGATGGTGAAAGAAGCGGTGCCAAAAATACTGTTCGGCGACCGGGTCCCATGTCCAGTTGGACGTTTCGTAATCTTGAAAGATAATCCTGGCATCGCGGTACTGGTCGGGATCGTCCGTCCACACATAGTACTCGCGTTCGGGCGATCCTTTGGGTGCGTTGCGCGCTCGTTCAAACCAAGGATGCTTGTCGGAAGTATGGTTGATGACCAATTCCGTAATGATCCTCAATCCTCGGCGGTGCGCCTCTGCAATGAGCTTTTTGAGATCTTCAACCTCTCCGTAATTAGGATTTACACTGTAGTAATCGGCTATATCGTAGCCATCATCTCGCAGGGGAGACGGATAGAAAGGCAAGAGCCAAATGGCCGTTACGCCGAGGTCTTCGAGATAATCCAATTTTTGCATTAAGCCTTCAAAGTCGCCAATTCCGTCGCCGTTGGCATCGAAAAAAGCCTTAATGTGCAATTCGTAAATGATGGCATCTTTGTACCAGTGGAGGTTATCGTCTAAAGTCAAAAGTCGATTGTTTTTTAATGTTTAATATCATTCAGATCAAGAGTAATTTTAGCAATTACCGAACCGGGCTAAATTCTGTAAAAGGTGCTCTTGGCTTCCCTTACAAAATTTTTCATAAGTTAATAGAAATCAATTAATATGGCATAGATCATGCACCTGAAGATTGGTTTCAAGCAAATGATCGAAACCACTAAACCACAGGATACATGCAAACATACCCGGGGAAACCTTATCCACTCGGCGCCACATGGGACGGCCAAGGAGTAAACTTTGCGCTATTCGCCTACTATTCTGAAAACGTTTTTCTCTGTCTTTTTTCTGAAGACGATCATACGCAGGAAGTTGAGCGTATCCCTCTGACCGAGCGCACACACCGCATTTGGCATATTTACCTCACGGGCATTAAGCCCGGGCAATTTTACGGCTTCCGCGTCGAAGGTCCTTTCGAGCCACGGGGAGGCCACCGCTTTAACAGCAACAAATTACTCTTAGACCCTTATGCCAAGGCCATTTCGGGCACCATTGACTGGCATCCGTCGCTTTTTGGTTATCAATGGGGAAATCCGGCAGAAGATCTCAGCTTCAACGAGGCAGACAGCGCTTCATTTATCCCCAAATCTGTAGTCATTCATCCACATTATGATTGGGAAAATGACGTTCCTCCTCAAATTCCATACAACGAGACCACGATTTACGAACTGCATGTAAAAGGCTTTACACAAATGCATCCCGGCATTCCCGAAAACCTACGCGGCACCTATTCGGGACTTGCTCATCAGGCGAGTATCAGCTACCTGAAAGACCTTGGAATAACGGCAGTAGAACTCATGCCGATTCACCAATTTGTGAATGACAGTCACCTTGTAGACAAGGGACTGTCAAATTATTGGGGTTACAATACCATTGGTTTCTTTGCTCCCGATATTCGATACTGCAGCAGCGAGGAAGCGGGAGATCAGGTTGCTGAATTTAAACACATGGTAAAGGAACTACACAAAGCGGGTATCGAAGTGATACTCGACGTGGTTTACAACCATACCGCCGAAGGGAACCAAATGGGGCCTACCTTGAGTTTCAAGGGCATCGATAATTACAGTTATTACCGATTAATGCCTGAAGAAAAACGATATTATATGGATTACACGGGAACGGGGAACACACTCAACGCCAATTTACCCAACGTACTCCAGCTCATCATGGACAGTCTCCGATATTGGATTCAAGAGATGCACGTGGACGGTTTTCGATTTGACCTCGCCTCAGCTTTGGCTCGTGAACTACACGACGTGGATAAGTTGAGCGCCTTTTTTGACATCATCAATCAAGACCCCATCATTTCACAAGTCAAGCTCATCGCCGAACCTTGGGATGTGGGTGAAGGTGGCTACCAAGTAGGAAATTTTCCGCCCGGATGGGCAGAGTGGAACGGCAAGTACCGAGACAGCATGAGGGATTTTTGGCGAGGAGAAGAGAGGATGCTTCCCGAAT
>DATFKV010000588.1:0-2487 GCA_035268465.1 Cryomorphaceae bacterium
CTCTTGCTAAAAATCACGGATAAACTCGGACTTGAGACTCACAGTACTTTCAGTTATAAAAAAAACGATTCGTTCAGGTACTTCGGTTACAAATCCGGTCAGCACACCGCGCTGCAAATCATTAAGCCAACGGGTGAAATAGTTGATATTGACTTGGAGGAACTGGATAAGAATGCCAATAAGGAGGTAGCCCTTCCAAATCTGGAAATAGGTGATATTATAGATTATACTCGCTATACGGAAGACACGGATTATGGCGATTGCTTCCCCAGTGTCATCGAATCTTTATCAAGAGACTATCTGATAGTAAACGGGTACAGAAGGATTAAGGTTGACAGAGGTATTTTTATCAATTACAAAGCTCTGCATGGGGCGCCGCAACTGGAAAAAAACGAGGAGCTTTCGGATAGACGAAAGCTGGTTTATGAGCTGAACTTCGACAATATCGCCCCCCGAAAAGCAGAAGCGTGGTCGCCAGACCTTCGAACGGAGCCATCCTATAAACTCAGCATGTGCTACGGTCCCATTAGTCGAACGGATCATTCGGATGAAATGCTTGTGGATCCCTACAATGTGACCTATGACGTAAGCCGAGAGAAAAAGAAAATTACCATTTCTAATATAAATGTTGGCGGATTGGCCAATAATGATCCTACTTGGAAGCAATTCCAGAGATGGTATCGCGGAACCTACAAAGATGTAGAACTGACTAAATCTGAATTCATGGAAGTGGCGTACTATTATTTGCGCTATTATACGGTCATTTTCAACCCGCTTCTGAACAGCTATGTGGAAGACTACCATAGCTCGTACGTGAAATTCAGTTTTTTCTTGAGATTCATGATTGCTGCCGCTTCTGATCGGCAAGTGGATTATAGGGTAGTGTATACCAACAATAAAAACATCTCTGAATTTAAGGATGTGATCATGTCAAGTGAGTTAAATAGCATATTCGCTTACTTGGACGATGAAGGTCAATGGCAGTACATAGAAACCCCTACGGCTTATCAAACCATGGATTTTATCAACCCTTATCTGCGCGGTCAGAAAGGACTGGCAAAGGAGTGGGTTGCATCGGGCCGTCGTCACATTCCTGCAGAGATGCCCATTGAGGTCACGGTGCCCACGGTGGATCCGGAACACAATTACTACAACGCGGTTTTTACCATGTCGCCCGACTTAGAGGCTAGGGAGGTAAAAGTAACGGTGAATAAAAACATGACGGGGAATCAGAAATACTACAATTCAAAGCTATTTCTTAAAAATACCGACTACCACGAAGAGGCCGAGACTTCTATGCTAAGAAGAAACACAGAAGATCGATATGCCAATTCCGGAAGACGAGAAAGAGGAAAAAAACGTACAATTGACTATGTAGAAGGCAAAGAGAATGAGAAACTGAGAGAGATGAAGAAATTATGGGAAGACGAAGAGTTTGAACTGGTCTCTTACGATAGTTTTGAGTTGATCAATTCGGGAGTTAAAACGTCTCAGGATACCTTGAAGGTGATCGAAGAGTTTACAGTCTCTGATCTGTTCCAAAAAGTTGGTCCGAATGTAGTTTTCAATATTGGAAAAATTGCTCTTGACCAAATTTCATTTACCGACGAGGAGATGGCCGATAGATCGTACGATGTGTTTTTTGACTACCCGAAGAAATTGGAGTATAAATATGTCATTGATATTCCTGAAGGGTATGAAGTGAAGGGATATGAAGCTCTCAACGTTTCCGGAGAAAGTGATTACGGCAAGACAAAAATGAAAGCAGGAATCGTCGACAATCAGTTGGTTATCGAGCTAAACAAGACCTACATGCAACAATACGCCCCTAAAGAAGAATGGAGTCGAGTGATGGATTTCATAACCCCTGCGATGAAAATAAACGAGGCTAAAATCGTCTTCTCTAAGATTAGTTAAAATCAGATTTGCTGAAATTAAATCAATGAATGGTGCTTTGCCCGATATGCGGTGAAGCACTTTTTTTAATAGTCAGTCTTAATCGACCTGTCAAAAGGCACTTTAAATTGATAGCCTAGATTACCCGACGTTTCATCTTCGAGCACATCCAATCCGTATTTCACCTGACGGGGATCGCCAATGACCAAAGTCCCAAACATCCGGTCCCAAATGGAAAAGATATTCCCGTAGTTGCTGTCGGTCCATGGACGCTCAAAATGATGGTGAAACTTGTGCATATTGGGCGTCACGAATACCAGTCCGAAAGATTTATCTACCCATGAGGGAACGGTAATATTGGCATGCGTGGTATAGGTAAAGAAAACCGTGACGATACGGTAAAGCAAGTAGAAGGAGAGGGGCGCCCCGATGATAAGCGCGGCAAAAAGCGAAAAGAGTTCCCTGAACATATAGTCCCCCGGATGGTGACGCGTACCGCTGGTTACATCAACCTCAGTATCGCTGTGGTGTACCATGTGAAAACGCCACATAAAGCTGACCTTGTGCAGCAAGAAGTGGACAAAGTACTGA
>DATFKV010000589.1:0-2193 GCA_035268465.1 Cryomorphaceae bacterium
GATTTTTTGTCGGTAGGGAATATTTGCGAGGTAGGCTTGAGTGACTTTATTCTGAGCCTTCACCCATGCCTCCGTATCGGCAGCGGTATCGTTTTCAAGCCAGCGATAGGGATCTGCTACACTCGTTCCAAAATAAATATCAGTCGTATCGACTTTCTTGGTCTCGGGGTAGTTGATGGCTTTTCTGTCTTCCATAGGGGTTTCGTTGCTGCAAGCAGCGGCAATGCCTGCTAATAATACCTAAGCTGATTTTTTCATAATTGCTAGTGAATGGATTGCAAAAATAAGGTTCGATTTGAAATATGTTTTTTTGACACAAAAAAAGGGATGATCCCGTCATCCCCTTATAATTTGTTTGGTTATAGGGTGCATCCTACCAAGCTTCCCCATCATCTTCATCCAATATCAATAGCGCTTCGGAGAGTTCTCCCAAGGTTTTGATATCGTTCTTCACTTTGGCAAGCTCTCTCCCTTTCTTGTAAAAAACAACCGCCTCGGCAGTTTTATTCTTTTCTTCGAGCAATTTCCCCAGCTGGTAGTATGTAGGAAGGTAGTCGGGATCATTGTCAATGATCTTGCGAAAAAAAGAAATGGCCTTTGCGGTCTTTCCTTCTTTTTTGTATTCCAAGGCAGCTGCGTAGTTCAGAAAAGTATCGTTTGGATTCTTCTCGAGCATCTCAGCGATTAATTCCATTCGATTGTGACTTATGCCTTCCATGTTGAGTTTACTTTAGGTACAACAGGTAAAATTAAGGTGTTTTGACTGCTTCTCATAGCGACAAATGGCTAAAAAGTGTGAAGTTTTCAACCTGTTTTCACAGGCAAGATACCTAAAATACAGTAACTTGACTTTTGACGTACTCCTTTACTTCATCGACTTGTTCGGGTTCAAACCACTTTATGCCGTCAATCTTTCGGAACCAAGTCAGCTGCCGCTTGGCGTAATGCCGGCTGTTTCGTTTGATGAGCCTTATCGCTTCAGCCAAGTCGTAGTCGCCATCGAAAAAACTGAATAGCTCTTTGTAGCCAACCGTTTTTAGTGCGTCGGCATTTTTATGACTCAGCAGAGATCGGACTTCTGCTTCCAGTCCTGCTTCCATCATTTGATCCACTCGGCGATCGATTCGTTCGTAAAGCACTTCTCTTTCCGAACTAATTCCGATCCAAATCGGATCAAAGGCTTTCGGGCTTTTTTTCTGATCTCTCAATTCTGATAGACTTTTGCCGCTGAGCTCGACCATTTCGATGGCCCGCATCACCCGCACTTGATTCTGGTGGTCAATGCTCTTCGAGGCGTCGGGATCAGATTGGGCAAGCCGCTCCAAAAGCGATGGTAGTCCTTCAGTTTCAAATTGTGCAATGAGTTCCCTTCTCAGCTTTTCGTCCGAGGGCAAATCGTCCAAGCCTTCTATGAGGGAGCGAATAAATAGTCCCGATCCTCCGACTATGACGGGCAGTTTTTCTCGTTTTAAGATTTCGAAAATCTTCTCTTCGCCTTGTCTCTCGAACTCACCCGCCGTGATCGGATTTGCTATGCCGGAGTGGTTCACAAAGTGGTGTGGTACGCCCAGCATCTCGGCCTCCGTTGGCTTGGCTGTGCCAATGGACATTTCACGGTAAAATTGCCGTGAGTCGGCTGAGATCACTTCACCGTTTAATGATCGGCAGAGTATAATGCCAACCGAGGTTTTTCCCGCGGCGGTAGGTCCGCAAATCACGGGTATCTTGGGCTTAGAGGATTTCGTCGTAGTCATCTATATTTTCGAAACCCTCATCTTCCGACGGGTCTTCAAAATCTTCGTCAAAATCGATTTGAAAGGAATCCACCAACTCTTTCGACTGCTCGTCAGGTGCGTCGCCTACGGATAAAATGACCGCAGGATAAGTTTGATCTGCTTTTGGCTCAGAAATACTGACCAATTCGACGAAGAAAATCCACATTCTCATGAAATCGTACAGGTAGAGGAGCTTCTGTTCTTCCTCGAAAAGCATTTCCTCCAGCGGAGTGTCCTTCATGGTTTTAATGCCCTCGGCGTCGAGGCCCTCCATATCCATTTGGGTGATTTCCTCACCTTTGTCCCAATCCTCATTGCTCATGTAAAAAGACGCAATTTCATCGCCCGAGAATTCAAACGCGACGACAATGGCCCGATGAAAATCTTCAAAAGTGTCGGTACTTTTGATTTCGATGTC
>DATFKV010000590.1:0-5092 GCA_035268465.1 Cryomorphaceae bacterium
TTAACGAAGCAGCCCGAGCCGACCTCATCGCCACGACTGAAGGCTATCGCGCTGCGCAGATCAGTCTGACTTCTACCGTAGCCGATCTTTACTTTCAGTTGCTGGAATACGAAACCCGATTGGATATTTCGTTGCAAACCGTGGCGCTTCGCGATAGCATGCTGGGCATTATCAATATGCGTTTCGACAAGGGCATCATTCCCGAAATAGATGTGAACCAAGCCGAGATACAGCTCGCCATAGCAGAGGCACAAGTTCCGATTTGGAAAAGGAGCATTGCACAAACGCAAAACCTTCTCAGTGTGCTCACGGGGCAAAACCCTCGTGCGATAACTGTGGGCTTTCCCCTGCATCAACAGGAGACGAATGCAGTACTTCCCGAAGGTACGCCTCTCGCCATTCTTTCTCGTCGCCCGGATGTCTTGGCGGCGGAGCAAACTCTGGTGGCTCAAAACGCATTGGTCGGAGCCGCTCAGGCCAACCGACTACCAAGCATCAGCATCACCGGGCTCCTCGGGGTAGCCGGCAACGAACTCGATGCACTGGGCAGCACCGGACCCGCTTGGAATTTGGGAGCTTCACTTCTAGGTCCGCTCTTTTACTTCAACCGCTTCAAACGCGTAGTTGAGATCGAAAAAAGCCGTCGCAATCAAGCCCAGCTCGCCTATGAACGAACCGTTCTGGAAGCTTTTCAGGAAGTGGAAGATGTGCTCATCGCCATCAGTACCTTAAAGGAAGAGTTGGTGGCGCGCAGAGCTCACGTCGAAGCAGCCACCAATGCCCAAAGGCTTTCCCAAGCAAGATACAGCGAAGGAGTAACCAGTTACCTGGAATACTTGGAATCGCAGCGTCAGAAATTCGACGCCGAACTCGCCTACGCAGGAACCAAGCAACAGCTTCTGGCTACTTATGCCCGTTTGTACAAGGCCCTGGGTGGAGGTTGGCGAATTAACTAACTGGTAGCCTTTAGCTGTTAGCTGTTAGCTGTTAGCTGTTAGCTGTTAGCTGTTAGCTGTTAGCCAAATTTACTTTTTCTGCAATGACTCGTTCAGCCTGCGGCGCATATCATTGTGCTCTGAGCGAATCTTCGTGGTCATTTCCATCACGTATTCATGATCGATATCCATGTGCTGATGGTCGTGCTTCATAGAGTCGAGTTTGGCCCTGAGCTCCTCGTCACTGATCTTTCCTTCATCATAGCGTTTTTTGAACGCTTCATGGTCTTTCATGATTACCGCATGGTTTTTCATAATGTTCTCATGCTCGGCATAAAATCGGGTATGTCGTTCGATGTCGTTCATCAAAGCAGTATCGGGATTCTCTTGAGTACTCAAGAAATTGCTCAACTCTTCGTGATTGGCGAGCATCACATCGTGGCGTTTGTCCACCAAGCTGTGGTAGTGGTGGCTGCTATCGTGCTTTGCCTGCCAATAATCGTATTCTTCTTGGATTGGAGTTTGGTTTGTACCACAGGAAAAAAAGGCTCCTGCTGCCCCAATTAACATAAGTGAAATTACCGTAGTTTTCATGATGATGGGTTTAATGGATTTCACTATGAAATTAATCCTATTCGAGATCAATCTGAATGATAAAAGTCATGCTTCAGTCTATTTTTTGATCGTATATTTGAGAAGACCAGAGCCTATGATGGTTTCCAAAACCTGCTCTACATTCATGTTGGGAAGCAAATCCGGAAGCTTCAGGTTACTTTAGAAGAATACCTAACCTATAAACCAAGACCCTGAAAAATAATACTACTCTTTCTCGTAACTATTGCCGTGAAAGCGCTGTGGTCAGTCGAAAGTACCGAAAGCACTATAGATGTCGGGATTGGAGAGCCAGTGGTAAGCACAAGCCAAATTGAGGCCTTCATTTGGGTGATAGACGGGTATCCGATCCCTGTTTTTCAAACATTTGAGCAGACGATGTCGGGTGTAGTCACAGACAATGGATCGAGGTACGTTTCAGGTACACCTCTTGCGACAACAGATTACAACTCACTTAAAGCTGTGAGCCTCTATCCTGTTCCTGCCGTTGATTTTGTCAACCTGGATATGGGAGAAAACCAAACGGGAACAGCGACCGTCAGAATATTTGATGTTCGCGGAGTAGTTATCAAAGAGTTCAACCAAGGATTGGCTCAAGTAACTCGTTTCGATGTTTCTGATCTCCCATCCGGGTTTTATTCGATCAATATTCAAACCGAAGAAGGAATGGCGACGAAACACTTCACGAAGTAAACACAGACTGCCTTAAGATTGAAAGCGCGGGGGAATGGTCCTCGCGCTTTTTTTGGCTCCAATTAATTTGGCGTTTTAGTTGATTTGATTTTTAATTAACTGCTCATAAATCGGCCGGCACTCTTCCAAAAGCGGCTCCAAATGTTCAGGAAAATCAACATCTTTCATTCGGTAAGGCTGAAATTCCGTCGATTTGTGAACATTGTCATACCAGTACTTCGCCCATATACCATCTTCCGGTATTGGCCCCGGTGCCCATGAAAGCATTGATTCCTCAAACGAAATACCGGCTGCTCCACAAAAGGCCGAAAGCGTCTTTCTCGGGTCGATGAGTATTTCTTTGGAATCCAAAACGATGGCCTTTTGTCCAATACGCTCCAACTGATCCATCAGCATAAGTTGAGCCTCGTAGCCTACATCCTGCATGGTAGGATTCGCAATCACCTTATCGAATGAAACAAGCATCTCCTTTGGATCTCGCGTCAAAATAACGTTGACGCAATCTTTCAAAAAGTCCAAATTGACTTCAAAGAGGTGGTGCGTCATGTGCTTAAAGAAAACCACGGGCTTTTCGTGTGGACCCATCATCATCTCTACCACTTTGTCGCCGTCATTTTCCATAGTGACGAGAATCTCTTTGGCACCCGGATGGTATTCATCCGCCTCGGTATGACTCAAATAATGTGCATAAAGCGGTTCGTCGTAGACTTTGCAATCGCTTCGCTGGGCAAAGGAATACATCAGCGCCGTCGAGACATTTCGCGGTCCCGACCAGAGACAGATTCGTTTGATATTGTCAGCCATTGTTAACCTCTTCTTTGATCAAAGATTGATACAACCGGTGAAGTTTTTTCGTCATTGCGCCATAACTACCCTCACCAATAGTTCGACCGTCGATTTTTGTCACGGGTGTTAATCCACCGAAAGTTCCCGTGACGAAAGCTTCGTCGGCTCCGTAAACATCAAAGAGCGAGAAATCTTTTTGGTGGCAGGCGATTCCGTTTCGTTCGCAAAGCTCAATAACCTTAGCGCGTGTAATACCCTGCATGCAATACTGACCTGTCGAAGTCCATACTTCATCTCCTTTGACAATGAAGAAATTGGTGGCATTGCAAGTAGAAACAAAACCGCGAACATCCAGCATCAAAGCTTCATCGGCACCTGCTTCCAGTGCTTGGATGAGTGCTTGGACTTCGTGGAGCTTGCTGTGGCAGTTGAGTCGAGGATCGAGGTAGTCGGGTGAGCCCCGACGAACGGTTGAGGTGAACAGAGTGATTCCTTTTTCCCGCGTTTCTTCTGACGCTTTCTTGTATTCGGCAATGATTACCACGTTGGGACCTGAAATGGTCAGTCGAGGATCTTGAGAGGGCGTCTTTTTGATTCCGCGAGTGACCATTACACGCACGTGAACTTCATCTTCCATCTCATTTGCTTTAAGCGTCTCTCTGATTTTTCCGATCAATTCTTCTCGAGAAAAAGGAAGCTTCATCCCAATGGTTGCGGCACCCTGCCAAAGTCGGTCGAGGTGATCATTGATAAAGCAAAGCGTGCCGTGGTGAAGTCTGAGACCCTCCCATATTCCGTCGCCTACCAAGTAGCCACTGTCAAAAACCGAGATCTTGGCGTCTTGCCTTGGCAGCAATTCTCCATTGATATGAATTAAAACTGATTCATTGCGCGGGTCATCTAGCGCGTTGTGGGTGCCGTGTATCATTTAGTTCAAATATGAGAAAGTAAAACTGAAAAACACGTTTCGCCCCCCCTTTTGATGAATCCGATTGATATACGAAATCTATAAATCCCCTGTTTTCCTATCTTTCCCAAATGTTTCGATTCTTTGGCGCTATTGCCATCTTGGTTCTTTCTATTTCTTGCTCCTCCGACAAGAAGAATTTGGAAATCAATCCCATTTCACCGGAAAGTGATTATACCCAATTCGTCAACCCCTTCATTGGCACCGGTGGCCACGGCCACACTTTCCCCGGAGCGACATTGCCTTTCGGAATGGTTCAACTCAGTCCAGACACGCGGCTGGATGGGTGGGATGGCTGCAGCGGTTACCATTATAGCGATTCCGTTATTTTCGGATTCTCACATACCCACTTGAGCGGCACGGGCGTGAGTGACTACGGTGACATTTTACTCATGCCCTCCAATGCGGTAATATTTGGCAACGGTGCAGATGGAGACGAAGGATATTCATCCACTTTTTCTCATAAAAATGAAGTAGCTCAAGCGGGCTACTACAAGGTGAAGTTAGCCGATACGGATATTGAAGTCGAATTAACGACCACCTTGCGAGCTGGAATTCACCGCTACCAATTCCCTTCGGCAGATGATCAAATTGTCATCTTGGATTTGGAACACCGTGATAAGTTACTTGATCACAAATTGGAAAAAACTTCACCCACCACCCTTTCGGGATATCGGTTTTCCAAAGCTTGGGCCGACGATCAACGACTTTTCTTTCATATTGAATTCTCTCACCCGATTGCGAAAGTAGCCTACAACAGGGACTCTCAACCGAGCAAAGCAGCTTTCACCATTCAAAACCCCAAAAATGAACCCGTGACTGTCAAAGTAGGAATCTCTTCCGTTGATGAAGAAGGGGCCAAACGCAATATGGTTGAAGAGATGGGTGAGCTGAACTTCAATGATGTGAGAGAGCAGGCTCGCCAAGTATGGCATGCGCAACTCTCAAAAATTGCCATCGAAGAAAGCGACTTAGATCGAAAAACGACATTCTACACGGCCCTCTATCACACCATGATCGCCCCGAATCTCTACCAAGACATCGATGGTCGCTACCGCGGAATGGACTTGGCAATACATGAAGCGGAGGGTTTTGACTA
>DATFKV010000591.1:0-9245 GCA_035268465.1 Cryomorphaceae bacterium
TTCAAGAATTGGCAGATGGCATTCTCAGTCAAAAAAGGCCGGATTTATTCAATCAAGCCATCATGGAATTGGGCGCATTGGTGTGCACCCCTAAAAAACCACTTTGCTTGCACTGCCCTGTCCAAGGCAAATGTTTGGCCTTTCAAAGAGGTACCATTGCCAAGCGGCCCATAAAACTGAAGAAAACCAAGCAAACGCTCCGAAGGATAGACTATGCTGTAATTGAAAAAGGAAATGAGATAGTATTGAGAAAGCGCGAGGGCAAGGATATTTGGCAAGGGCTTTACGATTTTGCGTCGGTCGAAAATACGCAAAACTTGGAACAGGGTGCTTTGAGCGACTACGTTCAAGAAACATTTCCCAAAACCAGCATAGCTTCAATTGGTGCGGCACCCGAAAAATCTTACACCCACTTGCTGAGTCATCGAAGAATTGAAGCACGTTTTTGGCGGGTGGAGGTTTCCGGAACTCTTGAAGACGAAGGAGCTTACCGAGTCATCAATAAAGAGGACATTGATCAATATGCCGTGCCTCGACTGATTCATCGATTTTTAGAAGACACCGGCATGGTATGAGCCGTTTCAATTCAATTATATTTGTACTCTTAAATTGAATTATGGCAGGAGTAAATAAAGTTATCATTCTAGGAAATTTGGGTATCGACCCTGAAGTACGCACACTTGAAAGCGGGGCCAAGTTGGCGCGACTTAGAATTGCGACGTCGGAGTCTTATACAAACCGCGAAGGGCAAAAAGTTGAAAACACCGAATGGCACAGTGTGACTGTATGGCGTCAATTGGCTGATATTGCAGAAAAATACCTCGCCAAGGGTCGCCAAGTCTATATTGAAGGGAAACTTCAAACTCGCTCTTGGAAAGACCCGGAGGGAAATGACCGGTACGCAACGGAGATAGTTGGAGAGCGAATGCAGCTGATAGGAGGACGACCTGATTCGAACGAATCACAAAATCAACCTCAAGCCTCAACTCCTTCCGGCCAAAACCAGAATGCATCTCAAAGTACAGAGAGTTCAGCGGATTCTTCCGATGATCTTCCATTTTAATTACCTTGTAGCTGAAAAAGCAGTTTATTGGAACCTCCCGATTTAGACCCTCTGATTTCGATTCTGGCACTTTTTAATCCTATAACCATCGAGGTATGGGTAGCCATAACCGTGACAATATTGCTAATCATTTGCTCTGCATTAATCTCAGGTTCAGAAGTCGCCTATTTCTCGCTGGGGCCGAATGAAAAAAACGAACTGGAAGGTTCTAAGTCCAACGTGTCTGACCGTATCCTGGCTTTACTAAACAGACCCCAAAGACTTCTCGCAACCATTCTAATCACCAACAATTTCGTCAACATCGGAATTGTGATCGTATCGACGTTTATTGTATCAGAATCTTTCAACTTTGAAGATTACGCTGCATGGGTAGCCATAGCCATTCAGGTTGGAGGGATTACTTTTTTGCTACTCCTTTTCGGAGAGGTTATTCCTAAAGTGTATGCTACGGCAAATGCGCTGCCTCTTTGCAAGTTCATGTCTTTGCCGCTGGAGTTTCTGGGTAAAGTTTTTTATCCTTTGAGCTCCCTGCTTATCACCAGTACTAATGTGATCAACAAAAGGGTAAAAAAGCGCGGTGGCGACTATTCGGTTGATGAGCTAGAGCACGCTCTGGAATTGACCAAAGACGAAGAAACCACTCCCGACGAAGAAAAAATATTGCGGGGAATAGTTCGTTTCGGAGGAACGGATGTGAAGCAAATCATGACACCCAGAACGGAAGTGGTGGCTTTTGAGCAGAGAACTCCCTTTCCGGAATTGCTGACCGAGCTTCTTCAACAAGGCTTCTCCAGAGTTCCGATCTACGAAGAATCCCTTGATCAGGTAAAGGGCGTTCTCTACCTCAAAGATCTTTTGCCACATGCCGATGCTGAAAACCTGCAATGGCTGCCACTTGTCCGTCCGCCCTATTTCGTTCCTGAAAACAAAAAGCTCGATGACCTCATGAAGGAGTTTCAGGAAAAGAAAGTGCATATGGCAACTGTGGTGGATGAGTACGGAGGTACATCAGGAATCGTGACCTTGGAAGACATCCTCGAAGAAATTGTGGGTGACATCACCGACGAATTTGACGATGAAAAGATTTTCTATTCAAAATTGGACGAGCATAATTATGTTTTCGAAGGCAAGACTCCTCTTGTAGATCTTTATAAAATCTTGGATCTCAACGGCGAGAACTGGGAAGATGCCAAGGGAGAATCCGATACTTTGGCCGGGTTTATCTTGGAGCAATCGGGGAAAATTCCTTTGAAAAATGAAAAAGTCAAATTCGAGAATTACATTCTGACCGTAGAAGCTGCCGATAAAAGAAAAATCAAGCGGGTAAAACTTACGGTTACGCATTCTACCGAAGAAAAAACGGAGAAGTCTTGAAAAAATCAGTCTTTCTTTTTTTGAGTCTGGTGCTATGTTCTTGTAGCGATGATACGCCCACACCAAAACCCGTAGGATACTTTCGAATAGACATTCCTGCGGCCGACTACATTACCAAAGCACCCGAGTACTGCCCCTTTGAATTTCCTTTATCAAAATACGGGCGGATTGAGTACACCTCATCTGCGACAGATCCCGAGTGTTGGTTTAATATAAGCTACCCTCGTTTTGATGCCAAAATTTACTTTACTTATAAAGGAGTGGACGAAAACCTGAGGGGCTTAATCGAAGAGTCGCGCACGCTCACCTACGAACACCAAGTAAAAGCAAATCGAATAAGAGAGCAGATCGTTTCAGACACTTCGCGTTCAGTATTTGGTCTGGTCTATGACTTGGGTGGTGCGGTGGCTTCTCCCGTTCAACTTTACCTAACCGACAGTACCCAACATTTTTTAAGAGGATCTCTCTATTTCAATGCTCCCCCCAATCCCGATTCGATTGACCCTGTTCTCACATTTATTCAAGAAGACATCGACCGCTTTGTGAATGAACTTGAGTGGAAATACTAAATAGCCACTTTAGTGCTTGTTTTCCGCACGTAGTAGAACAACAAGTACAGAGCTAAGGCAAAATCGAAAACCGCGAACATTAAATGGACTGGCTGCAAAGCTGCCGGCATTTCCAAATAAGCCAACCCCATCCCTACCAGCACTTCTCCTACTAAAAGAACCAGAAGCAAGCGCGGACCCGAGGAAATAGTTTGAGCTTGGACCAGCCTGATGGCGAACCATCCCAAAACTCCGATTACAACCAACGAAAAAGTTCGGTGAAACTCGAAGATAATTGACAATTGATCAATCCAATCAGGACCGGTTATCAGATTGCTTTTACCAATGGCATCGACTTCTTCGCGAATACTCGTGCCCAGAAAAATTTGAATCAAAAGGAGAATGATCCCAACGGCACCAATCAGAATGGTCATTTTATTTCTCTTGATTCGAAAATACAGATCTATTGATTTGAGTCTGACTATCAAAAAAGTGAAAACTGCAACCAGCCCGATTGCCCCGAACATATGGTAGGTGATTTGATGGGGAACGAGATTGCCATCAACGACTACTTTTCCCAGCCAAGCTTCAAAACCCAGTAGCACCAGCCCCGAAAATGCCAAAGCCGGAACAACTATATCCTTTTTGAGCATGCTGAGCGAGAGCAGTGCCAAAGCCAAAACGGGCAAGCCGGTGAAAGCTCCGATTAATCGATTGATAAACTCCACCCAGGTATGAAAGGGGTTGAAAATAGCGTAATCGTGTTTTGTGTATGGCCTCCAATTGGACGGATCAAACTCGGAGGCTGACGTAAAATCATCTGTGGCCACCAATAACTCCTGATCAACTATTATAATGTTGCCCTCGTCAAAACTCCGCAGTGGGGACCATGTAAGGGTTTCGATATCGGTTGGCGGAATAAGATAGCCAAAACATTTGGGCCAATCAGGACAACCCATTCCTGATCCTGTCATTCGAACAATGCTTCCGGCCAACATGACCAACATAGTGCAGACCAATGAAACGACTGAAAGTCGATAGAGAATTCTTTGCATCACAGATTCAAAACAAACAAAAAAACCCCTCGAGGGAGGGGTTGTTTAAAAATTCTTTGGCTTAATTTCAAAAAAGACGGCTAAAGACCGAAAATATATTTGGCAATTGGTACTGGAGTTCAGGCTTATAAGAACTGACTTTTTCTTCATCCTTTTCTTCAGTTTCCGGTCCCGCAACTACGTGCTTTACTTCTACTGAGTTCACTTTGTAATGACCGTTGGCAATAGCCTGAACCGCTTTGATCATCTCTTGCTCACTCACCGTATTTGCATCAAATTCCACAACGGCAAAATTCTCTTCTCCTTCTCCTATGAACTCTATGTCGGTATTCTTTACACCATTGAGCCCATTCAATTCGCCCGCTATTTTGCTACCACACATCATTTCACACGCCATGCCATCTACGGCGATTTTGGCCAAATACTTTTCAGTAGGACCGGTCTCTTCGGTAAAGGTGACATTAACGGTCGGGTTTGCTTCTGCTTCAGATGCTTCATCAGTTCCGGAGCAAGCACCTAATACGACTAATGATACTACAAAAAGAGCTCGAGTAATATTGTTAAGCCTTAGTTTCATTTCAAGTTGAATTAATTGAACGACTTTTGCGACCACAAAAATATACAATTTAACATTGAGGGCCAAGGCAAAACAACGACCACCCGTTCAGAACTCTCCAGCCGAAATGCGGCACTGGGCTATGCTGTTTTTCACTGCCGCCATTTGGGGCAGCTCATTCATCCTTATCAAACGAGGACTTTTCAATGTTGACGGGCTCGAACTCTTTACTCCGCTTCAGGTCGGGGCCATGCGAATACTCTTCGCAGCCATGTTTATGCTACCGTTCATCTACAAGAGATTTCAAACGTTAAAAGATGGTAAGTTCAAATATCTATTGGCCGTCGGTGTTTTTGGAAACGGAATTCCGGCTTTCCTCTTTGCAATAGCTCAAACCGAAATACCCAGTGCCTTGGCAGGAATGCTCAACGCCCTCGTTCCCGTATTCAGCATGCTTATAGGTCTGGCAGTATTCGGAGTTCGAATCAAACTGCTCCAAGCTGCCGGGGTTTTAATAGGACTTGGCAGTGCTGTGGGTCTCATTCTCACCACAGGGCAATTAGATGGGAGCAATATTAACGTTTGGTATGCCCTATTGGTGGTAGGAGCTACCCTTTGCTACGGCATCAGTCTCAATGTGATCAAACAATATCTTCAAAACGAGTCGGCAGTATCGATTACCGGATTGGCCTTGGTTCTGGTCAGCCCCGTTGGTTTGGTTATCTTGCTATCTACAGATTTTGTCGCTCGGGTTAATTCGATAGAAGGAGCTTGGACGGGCATTGGTGCCATGTCGATCCTGGCGATTTTGGGCACGGCAATCGCCTTGATGGTTTTTAATAAAATGGTGAAAGAAACCTCGACTATTTTCGCTTCTTCGGTAACGTACCTCATCCCTCTCATCGCCATAATATGGGGGGTGATAGACGGCGAAACGCTGGCGGTAACCCAAGTGGCCTGTGCCTTAACCATGCTCGGAGGAATCTTTTTAATCAATCGCGGTTAGTATCTTTGCATCACAAGTATTTCTCCGTATATTTGCGGCCCTTTTAGAATAATTATAACCCCATTTAAAAGACGTTATGTACGCAATCGTAAACATCGCGGGGCAGCAAATGAAAGTTGCAAAAGACCAACAAGTCTATGTCAACCGTCTTCCCGGTAAAGAAGGAGACAAGGTGACATTTGACGAGGTTTTGCTAGTCGACAACGACGGCAAAGTAAGTGTTGGCGCCCCGGCTGTAACAGGTGCATCGGTATCTGCAAAGGTAATTGAGCACTTGAAAGGAGACAAAGTGATTGTCTTCAAGAAGAAGAGACGTAAGGGTTACCAAACCCGAAACGGTCACCGTCAATTGCTGACTAAAATCGCTATCGACGGAATTAGCTTGGACGGCGCTAAGAAAGCCTCCAAAGCTGAAGACAAGCCCAAGGCTGAGGCCAAACCAAAAACGGAAGCCAAATCATCTGCCAAAGCGGATGACTTGACGAAAGTTGAGGGAATAGGCCCAAAAATTGCCGAGTTATTAAACAGCTCAGGCATTAAGTCTTACAAAGACTTAGCCAATACTTCAGTTGAAAAACTCAATGAATTGTTGAGTGAGGAAGGCGGCGCTTATGCAAGTCATAATCCTGAAACTTGGCCGGAGCAAGCGCAGCTAGCTGCAGACGGTAAATTTGATGAACTTAAAGAATGGCAAGATAAGCTTGAGGGTGGAGTTGACAAATAACCGGCTATCCAAGCTTTTATCTAAATCATAAAAATCCACAGAATCCATGGCACATAAGAAAGGAGTCGGTAGTTCTAAGAACGGAAGAGAGTCGGAAAGTAAACGACTCGGAGTAAAAATATTTGGTGGACAACCGGCAATCGCAGGAAATATCATCGTGCGTCAGCGTGGAACGAAGCACCACCCGGGAGTGAATGTAGGAATGGGAAAAGATCATACCCTCTTTGCACTTTCTGACGGCACGGTTGAATTCCGCAAAAGACAAGGAGATAAGTCTTTCGTTTCGATCGTTCCGGCGAACGAGCAAAACTAGTCTCTCACTAATCGTATTGAAAAGGGGTGTTTGTCACCCCTTTTTTTATGCCCTTATCAAAAATGAAATCAGCCTATTAATTGCTAATTTCGACGATCAATATTCAATCAAATGTTGCAGACAAACATCCTCAGAGAAAATACTGAAGATATTCTTCGCAGACTCGAGAAACGTGGCGATAACAGCCTCAAAAACCTCGTGACCGAAGCCTTGGACTTAGACAAGAAAAAACGGGAAAAGCAAGCCGAATCTGATTCCCTTCTGGCTGAAATGAATAAGGCCTCGAAAGAAATTGGTATTCTCATGAAAGATGGGAAACGGGAAGAGGCTGAACTAGCGAAGGCAAAGGTGGCAGAAATCAAGTCCAAATCGCAGGATATGAAGCAGGCGTTTGCTTCATTGGAGGCAGCCCTCAATACTGTTTTGTACCAGATACCGAATGTTCCGAATGAATCAGTGCCTGCCGGCAAAACTGAAGACGACAATGAAGAGGTATATAGCGAAGGAAGCATCCCGAATTTAGGAGAAAATGCCCGGCCTCACTGGGATTTAGCCGATGAGTACAAACTCATCGATTTTCAGCTTGGTGTTAAAATTACCGGAGCAGGCTTTCCTCTTTACACGGGAAAAGGTGCCAAACTTCAACGTGCACTGATCAACTTCTTTTTGGATGAAGCAGAAAAATCGGGGTATGAAGAACTCATTCCTCCCTTTATGGTAAATGAAGAATCGGGATACGGAACGGGGCAGCTCCCCGATAAAGAAGGGCAAATGTACCACGTCACTGAAGACGATCTCTATCTCATCCCCACGTCAGAAGTACCCATTACAAACGTTTATCGCGATGTCATTTTGAATCCGGATGAACTGCCGATTAAACATTGTGCCTATTCTCCTTGCTTCAGAAGGGAAGCAGGGTCCTACGGAAAGGACGTTAGAGGACTCAATCGATTGCACCAATTTGAAAAAGTGGAAATCGTACAAATTGCCAAACCCGATGAAAGCTACAAATTGCTCGAAGAAATGGTTGAGCACGTTAAAGGCATATTGAGAAAACTTGAATTGCCTTATCGCGTGCTTCGTCTTTGCGGAGGAGACCTTGGCTTCACCTCAGCCATAACCTATGATTTTGAAGTCTATAGTGGTGCTCAAAAGCGTTGGCTTGAAGTGAGTTCGGTTTCCAACTTCGAAGCTTTTCAGAGCAATCGCCTAAAGTGCAGATACCGCACCGAAGAGAAAAAAACCGAGTTGGTACACACTTTGAATGGGTCGGCAATGGCTTTGCCTCGTATCATGGCCGCGCTGTTGGAAAACAACCAAATAACGGATGGAATTGCCATTCCTGAAGCACTGCAACGGTACACCGGGTTTGCGAAAATTGAAAAGAAATAATGAAGAAAGAAATTGGATTCATACTAGGTCTTGCGTTTATTGTCATTTCCTGCGAGCAAACAAGTTTTGATCAAGAAATTGAAACGATCGATTCACTATTGGTAAAACTCGACACCGTTGAGTTGATGCACCGAAGAATTGACACGACTGAATTCTCGAATCTGGGACAAAAATTCACCGAGAACCTTTCATACGTGCAAGAAGTTTACACAAACAAGGAAGATACAATGCCTAAGGAGGTGGCTCTCCTCATGTCAGAATATCGCACGCTAAAAAAACCTGCAAAAGGACTTAAATCAACGTATCAAAGAACCGGCGAAGAAATTGAGTTTTCAAAAAACCAACTGACAGACCTCAAGCACGATCTCCAAAACAATCTTTTGGACTCAATCCTCGTTCAAGAGATGCTGGATGATGAACGCAAAGCAGTAAAAGCGGTCGAAACTAAGGTAGAAGAGCTTAAATTGAGCAGTGATTTTACTCAGACGAAACGGGAAAAGATTGAGCCCCGTATAGATAGTCTCATTCAAGTAATTAAACAAGACGAGTCATAAAATACCTATTCACCATATTCTTTTTTGTTACCGCCATTTTCGCTTCCGCGCAAACGGGGGATGAACAATTGGCTTCTTTTTACCTGGATTCAGGTGATTATGACAAAGCTCGACTCTACTATGAGAAGCTATATGAAAAGAAGCCGGTGACGGAGTATTATAAACGTCTCTTATTGTCTTACAAAGAATTAGGTGAATATAAAGAAGCCGAAAAGCTCATTAAAAAACACGGAAAGCGAAGCAATTCGAATACGATTTTTATCGACTTGGGTGAAGTCTACGAGGCGCAAGGTGAGGACGCCGATGCGCTGAAAGCTTACAGGGAAGCAATAGATGAACTTCCCAAAAGTCAGGGCATTGTCATCAGAACGGCCAACGAATTTATTCGGCTCAACAAACTCGATCTGGCCTTAGAAACCTACCAAGAAGGGAAAAAGCTACTCGAAGGGAGATATCCGTTCAGTTACGAAATAGCAGGTTTGTACGGAACAATGGGCGATCAAGAGCTCATGATTTCCGAATACCTTGATCTATTAACATACAATGAGGCCTATCAACAAACCATTCAAAACGCTTTAAATCGAAGCATCAATTTCGAAGAAGATGACGAGGCGGTAGATCTACTCAGAACGGAATTGCTTCGCCGGGTTCAAAAAACTC
>DATFKV010000592.1:0-4835 GCA_035268465.1 Cryomorphaceae bacterium
TTTAAGCTTTGGCGGAAGCGAATCATCCTTCCAAGGGTGAGCCCCCCCAAAGGTGTGCCCCGTTTTTTTGATGATCAACAGATTCGCATTTGGGTTTAAAGACTTCAGGTGATCAGCATTTGATAAACACACGGCCTCATCATCTTGACCATGAGCAATCAACCACGGAATTTTAATCTTCCTCGCAGCGGATATTATATCTAAGTCGTGGCGATTGGCAATGAAATCTGAGTAAAATGAATAGTTATGGGGAAGCATCTGTCCCGTTCGGCCATTTTTGATATGTGTTACCCCTGCCTCTTTCCATTTTTCCATATCAAAATTGAACCGCGCGCTAAAATCAGAAACAGCCGCCCAAGTAACGAGACTGTCGATGGCATTGGCAAACTTCGCCGCCGCCAGAATCGCCATTCCACCTCCTCGGCTGTGTCCGATCAAATAAATTCGTTTGTATTTTTTTTTCTCCTCATTGAGTTCAGATCCCCGTTCAACCCTTTTCAGGATACACTCAATGTCCTCCAATTCCTTTGAATAGGTGTTTTGAGCGAAAGCTTCGGTATCGGGAAAATCAATGGGATTATTTACCGTGCCGCCATTGTGCGAAAAATTGAATTTTAAAAAGTCGAAGCCCGACAATGCAAATTGCTGAGCTACCAAATCCCACGGCCCCCAATCCTTATAACCCTTATAGCCATGGCAGAAAATAACCAAATCACAATTATTTCGTAATGGTGAGAAGATAATGTCAAATGCTGACTGCCTTCCTGAGGCACCGGTGTAATGTGATTTGAACTTCATTGGACTCGTATAGCTCTTTGAATATCAGAAAATTTTTTTGATTAGATTTAAATAAACCGACCAAATGCTATTTCCCCGCACTCTTTTCTTGCTCTTGCTTCTATTTTCCTTTTCGCAATCCCAAGCTCAAACCCACTTTGACTTTCACCAAATGGCTAAGCTTTCGATGGAACAGTTGGATTATAACGGGGCCAAACGAATGATGAATAAAGCCATTGAAATGGCTCCGGATCAGTGTGAGTATTACGTGGAGCGCGGTCACATTTATCTGGGATTGGAAAAGAACAAAAAGGCGCTCGATGATTTTAAATCTGCCATGCGCATAGATTCTATGAATGTGGAACCATGGATTGGAAAAAGCCTTTGCCATATGTACAATCAAGAACTTGATTCGGCTTTGATGGTAGCTCACATCGCGTATATTCTGGCCGAAAGTCAGTATGAGCAAGCCAGAGCGGGCTCCCTTCTGGGAGAAGTTTTTTTGAGCCAAGAAGAGGATTTTAAAGCCTTCGAATACTTTTCTGAAAGTTTACAGTTGGACACGACTAACAATAGAGGTTTCAAAAAGGCTGCTCTAATTGCGATGAAGCAAGCAGATTTCGACCAGGCCGAAAGTCTGCTTCTCAAAGCACTCAGAAACGATTCACGTGATTTGGAAATACTTATAAATCTAGCCTATATTTATAATAAGATGGAGTACTTCAGGCAGTCATTGGAATACAGCAACATGGCTCTCAGTTTCGATCCTACGCAACCTTTAGCCAGAAGCAATAGAGCCTATGCCTATTTTCACTTGGGTGAAACCGAAAGAGCACTTGAAGACATCAACCTTTCAATTAGGAATGACAAGTCCAATCCATTTGCATACAAGTACAAAGGTGAAATCCTGCTCGCCTTGGATGACGAGCAGGATGAGGCTTGTAAATGCTTCGACAAGGCAGTAGACCTAGGTTATGACCAAACCAATTACAAAGACCTTGATGAACTGGTTGCTATACATTGCTCCGAAAAAGAAGAAGATTAAAAGAGCGACGCCTGCTCACCACTAGTTCCATCAGACTTTTGATCCACGTCATTTTCGGTTGTTCCCTCCGTTTTTGAATCTTCTTCATCTTCCATCACTTCTTCCTCTTCGGGAATTTCAGGCTCAATTCGATCGATGGTTTTTACTTTGTTCGGCGTAAGTCGATTGCCCATGGCCGACACGCCTTTGACTGAGATAAACTCAGCGAGTTCTATTTCTTCATCTTCCAAATCTGCACTGCGCTTGTCAAATTGAATTTTAGCAATAGGTGTAGGGTGAGTTGTCGCAAATTCCAACCGAGAATCGTCGTGTTCGGTGATGAATTCAACCGGTTTTTGCGAAAGCTCAGGATTAAAGCGCTTTACATTGTACTGCTCCTTTTCTCCTTCCCAATACACCGCGGTAACGACCATTTCAGGGTCATACTTTTCTATGTGCACCAGGTCCTCATCAAATCGCGTGCTTAAATCGTAGCCGCTGATGCGGTAATACCCTCCTTGATAGATGGTGAGAATCTTGTTATCGCCTTTGAAGGAGCCCAAATAGGTTCCACGTCCGTCGGCGTTGAGACGCTGTACGATATCGTCAAACCAGATTTTGCGAGGAGCCAAAGTACTGGCACCTTCTTCTTTCATTTCAACCTTTCTCACCAGATGCTTCGAGAGGGTGTTCCCTTTTGCACCTCGGCCTTTGATGGCCAAATCGGCAAAGTCGTAATCGAATTTCGGTTTGCGGAGATTGGCTTTGGGACGCAGAAATACTTGAATGACCTCCGCCTCCCCATTGGGGTTGGCCGTGAAATATAGTAGTTTAGAGCCTTTATTGCCGGCCGTAAGGTCGTATTCTTTGTCTCTGGTGATGCTGTTCACCGGAAAACGCTTCACGAAGGCGGAGCCCTTAGCTCCGTCTTGGTAGACCATATTGTAAATGGTCCGCTTGTCGCCTTTCTTCCAGACTCCAACGTGCTTGATGTCCTTGCCCACGAATTTTTTGGAATCCACTTTCGTGACCATCATGGTTCCGTCATTGCGAAAGACGATAATGTCATCAATATCGGAGCAATCGCAAACGAATTCATCTTTGCGCAAGCCGTATCCGATGAAGCCCTCTTCGCGATTGACGTAAAGCTTCTTATTGGCTACTACCACTTTAGAAGCTTCGATGCTGTCAAATACTTTTATTTCGGTCTTGCGCTCGCGGCCTGCGCCGTATTTCTTTTTGAGTTTTTTAAAGTAGTCGATGGCGTAATCCACTAAATTGTCCAAGTAATTTTGAACTTCTTCCAGTTCCGCCTCGATTCCGGCGATCTTCTCGTCGGCCTTAAATTTGTCAAATTTGGAGATTCTTTTGATTCGAATTTCCGTCAGGCGAACAAGGTCATCCTCCGTCACCGCTCTCCTAAGGTGCTTGATGTGTGGCTTTAACCCCTCGTCGATATTGCCCAGTACTTCTTCCCAGGTCTCGGCCTCTTCAATGTCTCGGTATATGCGCTCTTCGATGAAAATCTTCTCGAGAGATGAAAAATGCCATTGCTCTTCGAGTTCACTCTTTCGAATTTCAAGTTCTTGCTTCAGCAAGTCGACCGTCAGCTCGGTGTTGATTTTGAGGATTTCGTTAACACCAACAAAACGTGGCTTCCCATTTTCAATCACGCAGGCATTCGGAGAAATTCCCACTTCGCAATCGGTGAAGGCATACAATGCATCCATCGTCTTGTCGGGAGAGATATTCGGTGGAAGGTGAACGATAATTTCAGCCTTATCGGAGGTGTTATCCTCTATCTTTCTAATCTTAATTTTGCCTTTTTCGTTGGCTTTAATGATGCTTTCGATCAAAGATCCGGTGGTCGTTCCATGCGGAATCTCGTCAATGATTAGCGTTTTCTTGTCCTGCTGACGCATTTTGGCTCTGATGCGAACTTTTCCACCGCGGAGACCATCGTTGTAATTGGTAAAATCAGCCATCCCCCCGTTGGGGAAGTCAGGCAGTATATTTGGCTTTTTGCCCCTGAGAACACCGATGCTGGCATCGATTAATTCGTTGAAATTGTGCGGTAGAATTTTGCAAGCCAAACCTACTGCGATTCCTTCAGCACCTTGTGCCAGAAGCAGCGGGAACTTTACCGGAAGGAAAAAAGGTTCCTTGTTTCGGCCGTCGTAAGACAATCCCCACTTGGTGGTCTTGTGATTGAAGACGACTTCAAGAGCAAATTTGGAAAGTCGGGCCTCGATGTAACGGGGCGCGGCAGAACCATCGCCTGTCAAGGTGTTTCCCCAGTTTCCTTGGGTGTCGATGAGCAGGTCTTTTTGACCCAATTGCACCAAGGCATCTCCGATTGAAGCATCTCCGTGAGGGTGGTACTTCATGGTATGGCCAATGATGTTTGCCACCTTATTGTACCGCCCATCGTCCAAATCTTTCATGGCGTGGAGGATGCGGCGCTGTACGGGCTTCAAACCATCGTTTACGGCAGGCACCGCTCTTTCTAGAATTACGTACGATGCGTAATCCAGAAACCAATTCTTATACAATCCCTTAACCTGAATAACTTGCTCATCAGAATGAGCGTCCATTCCCTCAGGCTCTTGTCCGTTTAGTTCTTCGTTTTCTTCTTCAGCCATTTATGTAATTAAGCATTAGCTTCTTCAATTAATTCCTCTACTTCTTCTACTGAATCCTTCTCCACGCGGAGGTTTTCTATTATGAATTCCTGTCTCTCTTGAGTATTCTTACCCATGTAAAAACGAAGCAGATCTGCCAATTGTGAATCTTTGTTGAGCACTACCGGCTCAAGCCTGATGTCGTGGCCGATAAAGTTCTTGAATTCATCCGGTGAAATTTCTCCCAATCCTTTGAATCGGGTTATTTCAGCAGTTTTTCCAATGTGTTCAATGGCATTTACACGCTCTTGCTCAGAGTAGCAATAGATCGTCTCCTTCTTGTTTCTCACCCTGAAAAGGGGAGTTTGCAATATATAAAGGTGATTGTTCTTGACCAGATCGGGGAAAAACTG
>DATFKV010000593.1:0-5015 GCA_035268465.1 Cryomorphaceae bacterium
AGAACAACTCCCAAATCAGTCAGAAATAATGAGCACTGAGACAGCCCCGGCGGCAAATAACCAAGAGGTTGTAAAAGAAGCGGTTCCAAGAGAGCCACTCTTTTCGGCGAAGAATAAAAGACTACTTACGGATCCTTTGGATGACGATAATCCTATTACCGTTCAGGTATTGGGTATCTGCTCTGCTCTCGCTATTACCGTGCAGGTGCAGCAAGCGGTCGTAATGTGTATGTCTGTGCTTTTTGTAATGCTATTCGGAAACATGATCATTTCTATAATGAGAAATGTCATTCCCTCCCGGATTCGAATCATCGTTCAACTTGTAGTGGTTGCCTCATTGGTAATATTGGTTGACCAGATTCTGAAGGCATTTTTGCCTGATATCGCAGAAAAGCTTTCTGTCTTTATCGGGCTGATCATCACCAACTGCATTATCATGGGGCGCTTTGAAGCCTTTGCAATGGGAAATAAAATTTGGCCTTCCGCGCTCGATGGAATCGGAAATGCCATTGGTTACGCTTGGATCTTGGTAGCAGTAGCAGTGGTTCGTGAAATCTTCGGCTCCGGAGCGATCAGCTTTCCGGGAATTGGTCAGATTAAATTCCTTCCCGATAGCTTTTTTGAGGCGGGTTATATGAACAATAACTTGATGATTTTGCCTCCAATGGCTTTGATCACGGTGGGAATTATCATTTGGATTCAGCGTTCAAGGAATCAAAAACTCATTGAAGAAAACTAGCCATGGAAGCAGTTAATATTTTCGTCAAGTCGATCTTCATCGACAATATGATCTTCGCATACTTCTTGGGTATGTGTTCATACTTGGCAGTATCCAAAACAGTGAAAACAGCCGTTGGTCTGGGTGCCGCCGTCATCTTTGTATTGGGAATAACGGTTCCGATCAATTACTTGCTGGAAAACTTCGTCCTCAAAGAGGGAGCACTCACTTGGGTCGATGCCTCTTTTGCAACGGTTGACTTGAGTTTCTTGAGTTTCATCATGTTCATCGCGGTAATCGCCTCTATGGTGCAGCTCGTTGAGATGATTGTTGAGAAATTTGCCCCCGCTCTATACGGAGCACTGGGTATATTCTTGCCACTCATCGCCGTGAATTGTTCCATTCTTGGAGGGGCATTATTCATGCAAGAACGACAATACACAAACATTGGGGACGCTACGGTGTTTGGTTTAGGAAGCGGAGTAGGTTGGTTTTTGGCCATCGTAGCCATTGCAGCTATACGTGAGAAGATTCGTTATTCAAACGTACCCGCACCGCTTAGAGGACTTGGAATTACTTTTATCATTACAGGTCTTATGGGGCTAGGGTTCATGGCCTTCATGGGAATAGAATTATAAACAGATTAGAAAACAAGGAAGATGAGTGTAACTATCATAGCAACAATTGCCGTCTTTTTAGTGGTCATTTTGCTGTTGGTGAGTGTTTTGCTTTTTGCAAAGTCAAAACTATCACCTTCGGGATTGGTGAAGATTGAAATCAATGGTGAAAAAACCATTGAAGTGGAAGCCGGAAATACCTTGCTTTCTACCCTGGGAGAGGCAAAAATATTTCTCCCTTCAGCTTGCGGTGGAGGTGGAACTTGCGCCATGTGCAAGTGCCAAGTGAATGAAGGCGGTGGAGAAATTCTTCCTACTGAGGCGCCCTACTTTTCGCGAAAGGAAATATCCGAAGATTGGAGATTGGGTTGTCAGGTTAAGGTAAAGAATGACATGAAAATCCACGTTCCCGAGGAAATCTTCGGAATCAAAAAATGGGAATGCGAAGTGGTTTCAAATTACAACGTAGCCTCTTTCATTAAGGAATTTGTCGTTCGTTTGCCGGAAGGCGAAAACCTCGACTTCGAAGCAGGGGGATACATTCAGGTAGATGTTCCACCCATTACCGTCGACTTTAAAGACATTGACATTACTTCTCACCCCGAGCTCGGTCGCGACCCGATGGACTTCAAAGGCGAGTGGGACAAATTCGGACTTTGGGATCTCAAGATGAAGAATACCGAAACCATCTTCCGCGCCTACTCAATGGCCAATCACCCTGCCGAAGGAAATATCGTGATGTTGAACATCCGTATTGCAACTCCGCCGTGGGATCGAGAGAAGAACAAATGGATGGATGTAAATCCGGGTATTTGCTCCTCTTATGTATTTGGCTGCAAGCCCGGCGATAAAGTAACCATCTCAGGACCTTACGGTGAATTCTTTATTAAAGAAACAGGATCAGAGATGCTTTACATCGGTGGTGGTGCAGGTATGGCTCCGATGCGATCACACTTGTTCCACCTATTCCACACACTTAAGACCGATAGAAAAGTATCTTATTGGTATGGTGGACGTTCCAAACGCGAGCTTTTTTACTTGGATCACTTCAGAGAGATTGAGAAGCAATTTCCGAACTTTACTTTCCACGTAGTACTTTCCGAGCCTCTTCCCGAAGACAATTGGAAAGAGAAAAAGAGCATGGAAGACGAGGGAGATGGTTTTACAGGATTTGTGCACCAGGCAGTGATCGATCACTATTTAGAGCACCACGAAGCTCCTGAAGATATCGAGTTCTATTTCTGCGGACCACCATTGATGAATGCTGCCGTTCTCAAAATGGTAGACGATTGGGGAGTTCCACCTGAGAATGTAGCCTTCGATGATTTCGGAGGATAATTCGAAACAATAAAATTAGGATTGAATAACCCCGCCATAAGGCGGGGTTTTTTTAGACCCCTAGGTCAATAGGTCTTACGAGTTCGTTTGAACGAAATTTGGCTAGCAATCTTTAAATGCCTTTTTAAGCGCTTTATTCAGAGCCGCAGGATCAGTCGATCCAATAAAGTAGTTGTTGCCATCACAAGTGGTGATTGAGACTCCATTTCTGCCGGTTAGTGTATACTTTTTCTCAAACCAAGAATTGAAATTTCTCGTGGTCTTTATAGTAAAAGGTTCGGTCTCTTCGATTCTGTAAGAGGCAACATGAGAATGAGGAATCTTAACCTTTGATCGATAAAAAGGAGACAGTTTGACATCAATACCCTTGGAGGTAACCTTAGTTTTAAGCTTTATGCGAGTGATGACAAAAATGATTGACCCTACTGCCAGTACGGCTAAACTCAGCCATGACCAATTGATCCAGTTGTCAGATTTGAATTTTTCCAAAAAGCCGAAAAGTGAAAGAAGAAAAACCACGGCAATGGCTCCGATCCAATAGGCTTTCCCTTTAACGGCCACAGTTTCTTTAAAGTATTTTTTAGACATAATGTTCGGGTAATATTAACTTAACGTAAAGATAACATTACGAATTGAATTATCAAAAGTTTGCTTAAGCCTGAATTTCAGGCAAAGTGACGTGAGTGTTGAGGTAAATACTCAAGCAAAACTTGATTTTAGTTTAAAGCTATGATGACTTCACCGAACTTATGCTCTGGTAAATTTAGCTCCAACTTGCCCCAAACGGCTTAGAATTCGTTTAGTTTAACGATGCATACCTGAATAGTAAATACTATCCATGTACAACCTCCCTTTTACAAAGAAGAAGACCAAGCGGTAATTAAAGAATTCTTGGCACAATACCCCTTGGCTTTCTTATCAACCTGAGTTTGATTTTTATTTGGGAATTCAGATGTTCACAACCGCTAGATAACTAAGCGAGGTACGAGCGATCTCACGAGCACCCCTGGAAGCATGCCCACGCGAGTAACGCACATTTTCAAAGCTTTATCGGGCTAAAGCACGAAAAATGTAACGCGGGATAGCGTTTGTTTAGGGACAAGTCGGGAGCACTAACACCTCTAAACAGCGATTTTCTTCCTAAAAAGGATTTGAAACAGCCCGCTATTGCTTCATCATTTTTAGTTGAAACTCACAACTAAGCGACAGCGTTCTCAGGACCGAAGGGAGCCTGAAAGGTGAGTGAAACGAATAATTTACAGGCGTTCTGAACCCAAAGAAGAATCGAATTCGGGTTATCAGGTTGTGATTCGGAGAACATGCCCATCGCATTCCAATTGTCATTATTTATTGAAGAGCGGGAGGGATAGAAGCTGCTTAGAGGCCATCTGATGAAGAATACGGATCACCACAAAGCCTTTATGCAAAACGAGAGCTTAGGCGATAGCGAATTGGAAAATCTGCTACGTTTGACTTCCCTTCATTTTGAAAATCAGAATGAAAATTCTCCGGCGGTATTTGACAATCTACCCGAAGCGTTTAAAAAGAGAGTGATGTATGCTATTATCGCTTTCGAGATCGAAGGAACTGAAATGGATACCGTTTTTAAATTAAGTCAGGGTCGAGATGAAGAGAGTTATCACAGCATCATAAGAAGCTCAAGGGGCAAGATGAAGATGGTCGAGTGATTGCTGAAGAGATGGAGAGGCGCGCCGAAAAACTATTCTCACGAAAAGACCACTGGCTGTCTTGAACTTTTCTTTTTAAAACAGTCTGTTTGCCATCCTTTGCAATACTTTTTTATAAGTCTCCTCGAAAACGAAGTCGGGCAGTTTGACGGTACAGAACCAAGAAAGATGTGGTTCATTGGATTTCACCGATGAATTATCCTTTTCTCTTCCGGTTTCGCTCGTAATCGCTAAAGATCCACTCGCCCAAACCACCCAATCCCGTGTAAATGGCCTTTCCATTATTGGCTTCGGTAAACTCTTCTACGAACTGCTGTAAATAGGGATCTTGAGCAATCATAAAGGTGGTGATCGGAATATCGATCTTACGACACTCTGAGGCCAGATTAAGGCATTTATTGACAATCATCGGATCCAATCCAAAACTGTTTTTGTAATAACCGTCGGGAGTTTTCAGGCAAGATGGTTTCCCGTCGGTGATCATGAAAATTTGCTTGTTGTTGTTTTTTCGTCGGCGCAAAAGATCCATCGCCAATTGAAGTCCGGCGACCGTATTGGTGTGATAAGGCCCTACCTTGAGATAGGGGAGATCCTTCGCGCTGATTTGCCAAGCATCATTTCCAAAAACGATAATGTCTAAGGTATCTTTCGGAT
>DATFKV010000594.1:0-2681 GCA_035268465.1 Cryomorphaceae bacterium
TCAGCTGAAGAAGTTTCAAAAGCCCGATCTACTTTCTTAAACAAACCTTGAAGAACTTTACCCGGACCAACTTCAATTACCTCAGTAGCGCCGTCTTTGATCATAATGTTCATGGTTTGAGTCCATTTTACGGGAGCGGTGAGCTGAGCGATCAAATTGCGCTTTATGGTATTCGGATCTGTTACCGCCATCGCGGGCACGTTCTGATAGACGGGACATCTGGGTTCTGTAATTTCAGTGGCTTCGATGGCCGATGCCAAGTCAGTTCGTGCCGGTTCCATCAGTGGCGAGTGAAATGCTCCGCCTACCGGCAAAATCATCGCGCGTCGGGCGCCTGCTGCTGAGAGGGCATCGCAGGCTTTTTGGACGGCATCCAGCTCTCCGCTGATGACCAATTGACCGGGGCAATTGTAGTTGGCAGGTACGACAATACCATCGATTTCAGCGCAATGCTTTTCCACGACTTCATCATCAAGGCTCAAAATTGCCGCCATGGTGCCTTTCGTTTGCTCCGTAGCTTTCTGCATGGCGTTGGCTCGTTGAGCAACCAATTTCAATCCTGCCTCAAAGCTCAAGGCTCCGGCAGCCGTTAGCGCAGAGAACTCACCGAGGCTATGGCCTGCAACCATGTCGGGTTGAAACTTGTCTCCGAGCAACTTAGCTAGAATAACGCTGTGGAGGAAAATGGCGGGTTGGGTCACGCTGGTCTCCTTCAAGTCATCTTGGGTACCGTCGAACATAATGTCGGTGATTCGAAATCCGAGTATCTCATTGGCTTTCTCGAAAAGGGCCTTGGCGTCATCAGATTGTTCGTAGAGATCTTTGGCCATTCCCGGAAATTGTGATCCTTGCCCTGGAAAAACGTAAGCTTTCATAGTGGATAATTGGTTTTGAGTCATTTGTAAATAAAAAAATCCGGCAATTGCCGGATTTTGATTTCAATCATTACTTAATCCCTGTTTCCCAAAAAGCGAAGCAGGAATAGAAATAGGTTAACAAAATCGAGGTAAAGCGTCAAAGCTCCCATCAGAGCGTACTTGTTTCCCTCGTCGCTGGTGGAGTCCACTTGCATCCCGATTCGCTTGAGCTTCTGCATGTCATAGGCGGTGAGTCCGGTAAAGATCAAAACGCCCAAGCCGCTGATGATGTAATCCAGTGTTCCACTCTGCATAAACCAGTTGACTACCATGGCGATAATGATTCCTATTAATCCCATCATAAGGATGGAGCCGAACTTTGTTAAGTCGGTGCTGGTGGTATACCCCAAAACGGCCATGATTCCGAAAGTGGCCGAAGTAATCAAGAATGTAGTAGTAATGCTACTCGCGGTATATACGGCAAAGACCGAGCTCAGGCTGATGCCCATCAAAAGGCTGAAGCCCACCATGGCTGCGAGCATTCCGCTGCTCGACATTTTTTGGAATCGGAAACCCATCAATAAAACGAGCCCGAACGGAGCCAACATGGCAACCCATCCGAAAATGGACATGCCCGTCCCCTCTGCATTGTAAAGGAGTCTCATAAGATCATCATTGGTTCCAAACCAATAGGCCATCACCCCTGAAATGGCAAGGGCTGCGGTCATGTAAGTCATAACGTTGCTGACAAAATTCTTGGCCAATGCGGCCGAGTCAACTTCTGCGGAGGGCCATGATCCCTCGCTTCCTAGCATTGGATTATTTCTGTCTTTCATATCTTTTTAGTGCAATTTTGCTGAAATTAAATTTACAAATTCTTCACGCGTTCTCTGTTCTAAGAATTCTCCGTGAAACGCCGAAGTTGTGGTAACGGAGTTTTGCTTTTGCACCCCGCGCATTTGCATGCACATGTGCTGAGCTTCTATCACCACTGCCACCCCAACCGGGTCAAGCGTTTCTTGAATGCAGTCTCGAATTTGATTTGTGAGTCGTTCCTGTACCTGCAATCTTCGTGCAAATACATCAACAATTCGCGGTAATTTACTCAATCCGACAATACGTCCGTTCGGAATATATGCCAAATGTGCCTTTCCGAAAAAAGGCAGCATATGGTGTTCGCAGAGGCTGTAAACCTCAATATCCTTTACCAAAACCATCTGACTGTACTCTTCGTCAAACATAGCCGAACGGATAATCGCAGCGGGGTCTTGATCGTAGCCCTGCGTTAAAAACTGCATGGCTTTGGCAACGCGTAATGGGGTGTTTTCCAGTCCTTGACGATCTCTTTCTCCCCCGAGGTTATCCAGCACCTTGCTAAAAAGAGACTCCAAATCGGCGAGCTCTTTTTCCTTCTTCAACTGTGGTGAACCTTCTTTTTCCATCGCGCTATTCCTCTCCGAAATACTCGGCAAAATTGTTCTCCGTTTCGTGCAATCGAACGGAGTGCAATCGGCAGCCTTCGCTTTCAACTTTGGTGATAATTTCTTCCCAAATGCCAACTGCCAAATTTTCAGTAGATGACATTTTGCCCTTCATAAAAGGCACATCGAGATTCAGGTTGCGGTGGTCGAGCTTATCGATCACTGCTTCTTTCAAAATTTTGCTGAGAACCTTCAAGTCAATCACACAGCCGGTATCTGCATCAGGCTGACCTTTTACGGTAACGAATAGGTCGTAGTTGTGGCCGTGCCAGTTCTGATTGGCGCATTTGCCGAAGACTTCCATGTTCTTCTCCTCCGACCATTCCTCATTCCAGAGTTTGTG
>DATFKV010000595.1:0-3467 GCA_035268465.1 Cryomorphaceae bacterium
CTCACCCACCTCTCCGAATGGGAGCGCAAATGTATAAAGTATTCCCTATTCAGACAATGCTCACGCGAACAATTTTTATCAAGTGATAACTTAGTGTTATTTTTACAATAACTTCATTGCCCATTGATGCGTACACCTTAGTTTTGTATTTGAAAATCACGAAAAATGCCCGAATCAGCAGGCCACCCGCTTAAGAAACTCTACGACGACAAAGGAAACGAGCTTTCCCCCCAACTCGACGAAGACGTAAAAAATTACCTTATCGATATCGACGGAACCATTACCGACGATGTCCCCAACGAGGAACCCGAAAGAATGGGAACCTGCGAGCCCTACCCCGACGCTCTGGAAATACTCAATAAATGGTACGAAGAAGGACATATCATCACCTTCTTTACTTCACGCACCGAGGAGCATCGGGAGATCACCGAAATGTGGCTGAAAAAACACGATTTCAAATACCACGGTCTGCTCATGGGCAAACCGCGCGGTGGAAACTACCACTGGATCGATAACCATATGGTTCGCGCTACCAAATTTAACGGGAAGTTTACTGATTTGGTAAAGCGCACAAAGGAGATTGAGGTGTTTAAGCGGTAATAGGCTTGTCCACTGCATATCCTAGAACAACTTCTCGATGCAATTTACCTGCGTTCCTCAGGTAAATCACTCGAAGTGACAGAAACTTAATTTACCAGAATAGACCGATACATATTCACTGAGTCAATAGTTGATTTCACACCTCTTTCATGAAGCAAAACGAACTTCAAATTCATTTTTCATTCGACTGTATCAATTACTACCTTTGACAGCCAAAATTTGAGGTCTGCCCAATGGAGATAGAAATCACCCTACCCGACGGTTCCAAACGGAAATTCCCGAAAGGAACAAGCGCCATGGATGTTGCCATGGATATCAGTGAAGGTTTAGCGCGCAACGTTCTTGCTGCCAAAGTCAATGGCGAAGTGCGAGATGCCAGCCGCCCCATTGAAGAAGACTCTGAAGTGAGTCTTCTCACTTGGAATGACGACGAGGGAAAGTCGACCATGTGGCACTCTTCAGCCCACCTGATGGCAGAAGCGCTGCAAGAATTTTATCCGAATGTGAAATTCGGGATCGGTCCACCAATCGAAACAGGATTCTACTACGATGTAGACCTCGGCGATGAAGTCTTAACCGACAAGGATTTCGACAAGATCGAGAAACGCATGTTGGAACTGGCCCGCGAAAAGAACGAATACGTCCGTAAAGAAATCAGCAAGGACGATGCAGTAGCATTCTATAAGGACAAGGGAGACGAGTACAAACTCGACCTCTTGGAAGGCTTGGAAGACGGAACCATTACCTTTTACACACAGGGAAATTTTACCGACCTCTGCCGCGGACCCCACATTCCCGATACGGGGAAAATTAAAGCCATTAAGTTAATGTCCGTCGCAGGTGCCTATTGGCGAGGCGATGAGAATAACAAGCAGCTTACTCGAATTTACGGAGTTGCTTTTCCCAAGCAAAAGGACCTGACAGAGTATTTGCACCTTTTGGAAGAAGCACAGAAGCGCGACCACCGAAAGCTAGGAAAAGAAATGGGGCTCTTTACGTTCAGCCAGAAAGTTGGAATGGGCCTACCCCTTTGGTTGCCGAAAGGCGCCATTCTCAGAGAGCGATTGGAAAATTTCCTCAAGGCCGCTCAGAAGGAAGCGGGCTACCTTCCTGTGATAACACCGCATATCGGATCCAAGGAGCTTTATGTGACATCCGGACACTATGCCAAGTACGGAAAGGACAGCTTTCAGCCGATTCAAACGCCACATGAGGACGAGGAATACCTCCTCAAACCAATGAATTGCCCGCACCATTGCGAGATTTACAAATCAGAACCTCGCTCTTATAAGGACTTGCCCATTCGCTTTGCCGAATTCGGAACGGTATACCGGTACGAACAAAGTGGCGAACTTCACGGATTAACCCGAGTACGAGGGTTTACCCAAGATGACGCTCATATCTTCTGTATGCCCGATCAGGTTAAAGAAGAGTTTAAGAAAGTGATCAATCTGGTATTGTACATTTTCCAAACATTGAGTTTCAACGACTTCGTTACTCAAGTTTCTCTGAGAGATCCCAACGACAAAGCCAAGTACATCGGTAGCGACGAAAATTGGGAAAAAGCGGAAACGGCCATCAAAGAAGCTGTTGAAGAAGCGGGATTGAATTATGTCATCGAAGAAGGAGAGGCGGCATTTTACGGCCCCAAATTAGACTTCATGGTTCGCGATGCCATTGGCAGAAAGTGGCAATTGGGTACCATCCAAGTGGATTACACCTTGCCTGAAAGATTCGAACTGGAGTACACTGGAGCCGACAATGCCAAGCACAGACCCGTGATGATCCACCGTGCACCCTTCGGCAGCATGGAGCGTTTCGTGGCGGTTTTGATAGAGCATTGTGCAGGAAAATTCCCGCTTTGGCTCAATCCCGATCAGGTAAAGATTTTGCCGGTTAGCGACAAGTTCAACAATTACGCCCAATCGGTTTCAAATAAGCTAAAGATTTACGATATTCGCGCCCTCGTTGACGAGCGCAGCGAAAAAGTGGGTCGAAAGATTCGCGATGCCGAAGTTGAAAAGATGCCCTACATGCTTATTGTAGGCGAGGAAGAAGAAAAAAATGGAACGGTATCTGTGCGCAAGCAAGGAGAAGGCGATAAAGGTTCGATAACGATTGAAGCTTTCGCCGAATTGATCCAAAAAGAGATCGATTCAGATTTAAAGAGAAACTAAAACCATAAAGTCATAGCGAAAAGATTTCACAAGCGAAAACCCAGACGGGTTATTAAGGAAGATCCTCACAAGATCAACGAAAGAATTACTGCACCCCAAATCAGGCTTATAGCCGATGGTGAGGAGGCGCAAGTGGTAAGTGTAGAAGATGGAATAAAAATGGCCAAGGACCGAGAACTCGACCTGGTTGAGATTGCTCCCAATGCCGATCCTCCCGTTTGTAAGATTATTGATTACAAGAAATTCCTCTACGACCAAAAGAAGAAGCAGAAGGAACTTAAAAGCAAGCAGCAAAAAGTTGTTGTCAAAGAAATTAGATTCGGCCCCAACACGGACGATCACGATTTCGATTTTAAGCTCAATCATGCGAAGAAGTTTTTGGAAGAGGGATCGAAAGTAAAAGCTTACGTGTTTTTTAAAGGTCGAACCATTGTATTCAAGGAAAGAGGAGAGCTATTGCTCCTTCGTTTTGCCAAAGAATTGGCCGATCTCGGTGCCGTAGAGCAGCTTCCGAAATTAGAAGGTAAACGGATGATCATGATGATCAATCCGAAAAAGAAATAAACGAGCAACAATTAAATAAACAGGTCATGCCAAAGCAAAAGACCATATCGAGTGCAAAGAAACGTTTCAAGTTCACCGGTACGGGAAAAATCAAAAGAAAGCATGCTTTTAAAAGCCACATCCTGA
>DATFKV010000596.1:0-2532 GCA_035268465.1 Cryomorphaceae bacterium
CGGCCGAGAGATACCCCGAATGCGCGTTACGGTGCCCGAGATTCTGAAGGACCTCAGCAAAAAGCAGCGCGAAGTCAAAATCAACCAAGAGATTGTCAAGTCGGTGGAGCCGAAGTCTTTTCACGCTCCCTTCGTTTTTTCATTCAATACCACCAATCAACGAGAAGCATTGCTCCCCCTTTTTGAAGCCTTGGGCGAAGAAGCCGAGTTAATTTCTGAAAATTCTGATTTTACCGACGAGCTTCTGCCCGATGCCTATCTCAAATCTGAGTATTTAAAATTCTCCTCTAAAATGCTCGGCTGGTACTACTCTTTTAAAAAAAGAGACCATGATGTTTTTCGTTCCCGTTACTATAATTTCTACCGAAGATTGGGGCAGTATAACTACTATCTGGAGGCATTCAAACGTTCAAAGGATACCGTAAAAGCATACATCGCGGCAAACGACCATTCGGGATTGAGCCAAGTGGGTTTTGTAGCGGCGCGAAAGGCCGGCATCCCAACCGTTTACATCCAACACGCTTCGGTTAGCGAGAAATTTCCTCCCCTATCTGCCGACATCGCCTTTTTGGACGGAGAAGATGCCAAAGAGAAATACCTGGCAGCAGGCAAAACATCAACGGAAATCCATTTGGTCGGCTCACTCAAGTACGATCCCTATTTGAAACGCCGCGAGATAGACGAGCAAAAAGAATTGGTGGGCGTTTGCATTGGAATGGTTTACCACGATGTGGGTGAGAATTTTAAACTCTGCGAAGCTTTAGAAAAAGCAGGAACGCCATTCTGTCTGCGCTTTCATCCATTGATGGACGAAGCAGTGCAGCAGCGATTTGCCGATCGCAGATGGGAAATTTCGCCGAAAGATGAGAAAGCACCCGACTTCATCCTGCGCTGTGGAAGCATTGTATCGGGAGATAGCAATATCCTCTTGGAAGCGATTATCCTAAAAAGACAGCCAATCTACTTCGCCTCCACGGGCATGTCAGTAGATTATTACGGATTTGTGAGGCAAGAGATTTGCAAAAAGGCTTGTTTGAGTTACAGAGAAGTGATCGCCCAACTCGAGGAAGAATTTGATTTGGATTACCATCGCCAAAAAGCAAAGCGGTACCACGATACACTGGGAACGGAGGATGAAGGGAAATCGACGGAGTTGGTTTTGGAAAAATTGCGCAAGTATAATTTCACCGCATAAGGTTACCCGTTTAGTTCCCGATGTTAGAAAAAAGAAGTCTTTTCACCGAATTTTACCCATAGGCAATACCCACAGCATGGGGATATGTCCGTGAGTGAGACCACTTGCTTCTTCGGTTGCCACTGTTCATTGAACATTGATCATTCCTGATTTTTCACTGACCACTGAACACTGAAACCTGACATCTGATCTTTGAGAATTATTCTTATTCTATCAAATCCTTCAATCCCTTTAAGGGAACCCCTACCCAGTCGGGTCGATGGTCCAGCTCCCACTGCAATTCATAGACTGCTTTCTCCATTAAGAATGTTTCCAAAAGAACGTCCAAATCCTTTTTATCATCGGGAATGAAATCCGTACCATCGAGATTTTCCAAATAACTCTTTAGAAAGAAACCAGCCATCCTCTTGTACCACACTTCTGCCCAAGGCAGGATGCGTGCTACTTCATCATCATTGTACTGCTCGTTGAGCAAAATGGCTCCGTAAGCCGCGTAGTGAAACGATCGAATCATTCCGGCTATATCACGCAGTGGCGAGCGCTTCAGTTTTCTTTCGCTGATGCTGCGACTGGGCTCTCCTTCAAAATCGATAAAAATGAAATCACGCCCCGTAAACAAAACTTGTCCCAAATGGAAATCGCCGTGACAGCGAATTTTCACCACGTCAAATTTTTTGTCGTAAATGCGCTTGAGCTTGTTCATCAAGTCAGATTTCTTTCCTAAGACCTCTGCAGCCACGGACTGTTGTGCTTCGGAAATGGTGGATTTTCTCTTGCTCAATTTATCAAAGGTGCTCCTAACCAAAGTTTGAAAAGAAGAATATAGCGAGCGCTGATAGTGCAGGGAAAAAGCTTCAGGTTTAAAATCCTCACTTTGCCGATCGGAGGCCAAAGCTTGGTGCATTTCTGCCGTGCGCTGTCCCAACAGTTTAGTCCGTTCACTGCCGTGAAGACCCAACAAGACTTGCTCTTCTGCCGATAGTTTCTCGAATGGAACCGCTTCCGTTAGAGATGGCAAATCAGAAGGCAGTTCCAGCTCCTCTTTGGCAGTAGAAAGGATGCGATCGTAATAATTCTGCAAAAGGTCATCCATGTAACCCGCTGCGTCGCCATTGTTTTCCACCACCTGCTGGAGCATTCCCATTACGATAGGGTCACCCTCCTGTTCCCATAAAATGGAACCGAGATAATTCGGAATGTGAGCAAATTTTACACTTCGACATAAAAACCGATTTAACTCCAAGTCAGGATTGACTTTCTTGTCGAGTTTTCGGTAAATTTTCAAAATAAATTCCCCGCCATATTGGATCAAGGTATTGCTGTGGTTTCCTTGGGTG
>DATFKV010000597.1:0-2345 GCA_035268465.1 Cryomorphaceae bacterium
TACCCAAGAGGGAAAAATCTTCCGCTTTGACGGGAAGAACCTGCAATCTTTTGGAGGAGAAGTTGAAAAGTTTACCGAAGAATACAAAGAGTACGTGGCCATAAACTTGGTTGATGGGTCCATTGCAATCGGTACGACGCAGAACGGCTTGATTATCATAAATGAAAAAGGAGACATTGTAGAGCACTCCAATACCGATTCAGGGCTGGCAAACAATACCGTGCTCTCCCTTTACCAAGACCGCTCTGAGAATATCTGGATGGGTCTGGATAATGGAATAGCCTATCTTGAAATCAATTCCCCATTTAGTCAGATTAGCCAAATCAATGGCCTTGAAGGAACCGGATATGCGGCATTGCTCCACAACGATTCCTACTATTTCGGGACCAACCTCGGACTCTATCGGGCCGAGAGTAGAACTGATTCTTTCGAAATTGTAGAAAATACCAAAGGCCAAATCTGGAGTTTGCAAGCCCTCGATAAGGATTTCCTCATCAGCGCCGACGGAGGGGCGTTTTATGCTGAAAATGGGGAGATCAAAAAGCTCTCGGAGGTGAGAAGCTCCTGGAAGTTCTATAAACTGGAAAGCTCTCCGGGCCTCTTCCTTCAAGGAACTTATGGAGGGCTCTATCTCTATCAGAAAAACGATGGAGGTGATAAGCCATTGAAATTGCTGGGAAAAATCGAAGGGTTCGACGAATCTTCTCGAATTTTTGAAGAAGATGAAAATGGCTATATATGGGTGTCTCATGCCTATCGTGGACTCTATCGACTGAAGCCTGACTATGAAAACCTGACCTTTGAGGAGGTGCGCCAGTTTGGGGTGAAAGAGGGGCTGCCTGAAGATATCTATATCACCGTTTCAAAGATTCGAAATGAAATGGTATTTGCTACCGTCAAGGGAATATTTCGTTTCAATCCCTCGATCGAAAAATTTGAGGTGCACGATCAACTCACTACTCTGCTCGGAGAAGAACGCAGCGTGGAAAGACTGGTAGAAGATCAAATGGGTAATATTTGGTTTTCCAATGCCGGGGAATTCGGTCTGGTAGAAATTTTGGAAACAGGACTTTACAACGATGTTGAAGTGCTTTATTTCAACGAAATCCAAGATGAACTCGTCGATGGGTTCGAGGATGTTTTTACCCTAACCCAAGAAGCTTCGTTTATTCCCGTTGAAAGCGGTTTCTACAAGTATGATTTGGCAAGTTCTGCCAGACCTCCCGAATTTGAGTACCCCCTCAGAATTACGGAGGTCTACTCTACCAGTTCAAACGATTCGTTGATTTACGGATTCTATTCCTCACAAACCCCCATGGATATTCGGTTATCTCCCAATTCAGGTGATATCCGCTTTCACTATAACTTGCCCACTTTCGGAAAGCTAAATGAGGTGGTTTACCAATACACCCTCGCCGGCGAAGATGAAGCCTGGTCTGAATGGACCGCCAAGACCAATAAGGAATACAACAATTTGGCTTATGGAGATTATACCTTCGAGGTGAGAGCAAAGAATGCTTTCGGACGTATATCCGACCCCGTATCATTCGGGTTCTCCGTTTTGCCACCTTGGTACAAAACGACCGCCGCGCGGGTTGCAGTGGTCTTTATCTCCTTTCTTATTTTGCTGACCCTCCTTAGATATGTCGCCATTCGCGAAGCCAAGAAAACCGAGGAGGTCAAGCAGCAGTCGCTGGTTACGATAAGAGCCAAAGAAGAAGAGCACCAGCGCGAAAAAGAGAAGTCCGAAAATGAAATCATCCGCCTCCGCAATGAGAAGCTTCGTGCCGAAGTGAGTCACAAAAATGCCGAGTTGGCATCCACCACCATGCATCTCGTTCAAAAAAGTGAGATGCTCCAAAACATTAAAAAAGACTTAAACGACTTGGCCGATCAAGGCGATGAACCCGTAAAGAAACGCGTAAAACAAATTCAGCGTCTTATCACCGATGATGTGCGGCTGGACAAGAATTGGGAGAGGTTTGAAACCCATTTTGATCAAGTTCACGAAAACTTCTTTAAAAATCTCCGTGCGAAGTATCCCGAACTCACCCCGAAAGATCAAAAGCTCTGCGCCTACCTGAGAATGAATCTGGCAACCAAGGAAATTGCTCCCCTGCTCAATATCTCCGTGCGCGGCGTCGAAATCAGCCGCTACCGACTCCGAAAAAAACTCAACCTCGATTCAGATACCAATTTGGTTTCCTTCATCATGGAAGTGTAGACCAGTACTCGGGAAGAAGATGTGGTTTGTACGGACTACAGGCTACCAGCTACGCACTACGAGCTACTCTTCACTGCTAACTGCTAACTGCTAACTGTTCACTGCTAACTCTTCACTGCTA
>DATFKV010000598.1:0-3108 GCA_035268465.1 Cryomorphaceae bacterium
AACGGCGGAGCCTTAGGTCAAGGAGCCGAGTGGATTTGGTACCTTGATTCTTGCGGTGGAACAGATGATTTTTTTGATGAAGGCTGGTGTATTTGGGTGACACCCGATACCACAACCACTTATTATGTCAGAGGAGAATCAGCAGATAAGGTTTCGGGATGTGCCAATGTCACGGTTTTGGTCGAGGAACCTTTTGATATGACCGCATCTGTGACAGACTCTATCTGTCCCGGAGAGTCTCTGATCTTTACGGCAGACAGCGCTTTGACATACGAATGGACGGGGCCCGACACTATTGCATTTTCAGGTTCACCCTATTCGCTGGATAGTGCCACGGCTTACAATCTGGGATGGTATTACGTGACGGGAACGGGACTGGCCTGCACGGATGACGACTCCGTGCAAGTAGAAGTGATTTATCCCTCGCCTTTTATCGAGGCGGAATTATTCGATCCTACTTGCGTTGGCCTGGCCGATGGCACAATCACGGTAGCCGAATTGAATGCTACAATCACCGATTTCTCTTGGACGGATATCCAAAGTGATACGCTTTTTCGCGATTCACTTCCCGATGGATTTTACCCATTTTTTGCCGAAAACATTTACGGATGCACTACCAATTCGGGGTTTGCCCTGACCGAGCCCGTCAATCCGATAGACAGTATTCGGGTTGCTCCTGATACTTGCAGCCAAAGCCTTGGAACGGCCAACGTATTTCTAACAACAAACTGGACGGAAGATTTTGATTTGGCTTGGTCTTCGGGCTTGGATTCAAATGTGGTTAATGCTCAGAATTTGCCTTCCGGCCAATACTTTATTGAGGCGTACAACATTTATGGTTGCACCTTTGAAGATAGTTTGGTCATTGGCAATTTCGGTGAATTTTCTACTTCTATCAGCGCAGATTCGCTCTATTTGGAATTTCTCCAAACCGAGGCTATCGAAGTTTTTAATACACCCGAGCAGGACGACCCGACTTACCTCTGGACTCCCGAGGATGGTCTGAGCTGCTCTGATTGTAGCTCGCCGGTTGTGGATCCTCCTGCTACTACTTGGTATTTCTTGATGGTAACAAGCGAGCTTGGTTGCACCGCGACGGACAGCATCTTTGTAGAGCGAGAGATTCCTCCGCCCACTTCGTTTATTCCAACCGTATTCTCACCGAATAATGATGGTTTGAACGATCAACTCTGCGTATTGGGTAACCGAATTTTGGAGGTCGACTTCGCTGTATACAATCGCTGGGGTGAAGAAGTCTTCGCCACCAGGCAGAAGGAATCCTGTTGGGACGGAACACATAATGGTGAGCCCGTTTCAGGGGCATTGATTTACACGTTTAAAGCTGTGCTCGAAGAAGGAAAAACGGTGGAAGAGTCGGGCAATATTCAGATTCTCAGGTAAGCGTTGAGAAAAATACGCTGGATCATATTAGGAATACTTATATCTGCGCAAGTCAGCGGACAGGATGCTTTGTTTTCGCAGCAATTTCTGCTGCCGACTCTTATCAACCCTGCTGCAGTTGGGAGTGGCAATGACTTTCGGGCAGGGCTCAACTACCGCAATCAATGGGGCGCGGTGGCCAGACCCTTCAACACCATTGCCGCGAGCTTCGATACCCGTTTAACCAAAAACAACCGATCGAAAAAGAAAAATGGATTGGGGGTAGGACTCAATCTACTTCGCGACAAAGCAGGAGACCCTGAGCTAACGACTCTCTTGGTTGAAGCGCAGGTGGGTTACCGTGTGCAGTTAACTGCTAATTCGACCCTCTCGGGCGGACTCTCCACCGCTTTCGATCAGCGCAGCGTGAATCCCGCCGATGGAAAATGGGCCAGTCAATTTAACGGTGTGTTTTACGATCCGAGTATTGGTAGCGGGGAATCTTTTGCAGGCGATAGTGAAAGTCATCTGGACCTTGGTGCAGGAGTGGTTTACGAAATGTTAAACAAGCCAATGGGGCGAAGTAAAAAGCTTCCATTCATTCTTCAAGCCGGTTTATCAGCTTATCACCTCGGAAGAATTTCTTTATCCGACTCGCAATTGCTCACCCAAGACATTGGTGTGAGGCTAACCGGTTTTGCTAATGCCCAAATTGGAATTAACGAAATGATGGCCGTGATACCGGCCGCTTTCGGTCACTATCAAAACGGTTCCTCCAAAATTGTAGCCGGGGCCTACTTCAAACAAGTGTTGGTCACGGGAACTTCATTTATCAATGACATCAATGAATCATCCATGATGATCGGAGCCTTCTATGAGCCCAATCGGGCCGTAATAGTGAAAGGTCTGGTTGAATGGGGAAAGTACACCATCGGCTTGGCCTACGACATAGATATCTCGGATGTAGCAGATTTTGGCTCATCGGCCAGGGCATTTGAGCTGAATTTGGTGTATCAGTGGGGAAGGAAGAGGTGAGAGAATTTTCAAACCGCATCGAGTGCGACCGAGCGAATCTTTTCTCATCCTTTCACAAAAAGAGAAAATAAACTTTCATTTTTTTTTGAAAGTTCAAAAACTTAGCTACATTTGACTTGTGGAAATCAAAGAAGCACAATTAGAGTTTATTCAAACCTGGGGTTCGCTCGGGAGTTCATGGGGAATTCCAAAATCGATGGCACAGATTCACGCGCTGCTAATCTCGACGCCTCATGAGCTTACAGCCGAGGAAATTATGGATCGGGTGAAAATTTCAAGAGGAAATGCCAATATCAATCTGCGGGAGCTAAATAACTGGCGACTGGTTGCAAAAGTGAACAAGCTCGGTGAACGGAAAGAATTTTTCAAGGCCGACCACGACATTTGGAACATGGCGAGAAACATCGTTATAGAACGAAAAAAAAGAGAATTGGAGCCTGTCATGAGATTTCTCAATAATATGGAAAGCACCGATTTTACGGGAAACGAAATGGAAATAGCTCATTTCAAGAATTTGGTAAGTGAGCTTAAGGAATTCGTTCAGCAGCTGGATAAACTTTCTGAAATGGCCATTCGATTTAATGACAATGTCGTCTTCAAGAAGATGATCAAAATGTTGAAATAGATTTTTTTTGACTATATACTTTCATTTTTTTCTAAAACTTCTAATATGATTACCAATAGTAAACTTTT
>DATFKV010000599.1:0-2669 GCA_035268465.1 Cryomorphaceae bacterium
AAAAAACCCCGAAGCTCACCACAATTTTAAACAAAAAAAAAGCGGATTTAAATCCCTATTCAGGTCATGGTTCACTTAAAAAACGCCGAAGAAATTGAATTGATGCGAACGAGTGCTCAAATCGTTTCGCGCACACTGGGACTAATTGCTGAAAAAGTAGGCCCTGGAGTTACGCCGCTCGAATTAGACAAAATCGCGTACGAATACATTGCCGATCAAGGAGCCATCCCCGGGTTTTTGGGTTTTGGTGGTTTTCCTAATACACTTTGCATATCAGTTAATGAAGCAGTAGTGCACGGTATTCCCAATGAGCGGGCCTTTGAGGAGGGCGATATTGTATCGATCGATTGTGGTGCAATTAAAAATGACTTTTACGGAGATCATGCCTACACCTTTGCCATAGGCGAGGTACGCCCTGAAATTGAGCACCTGTTAAGGGTGACCAAAGAGTCTCTATACCTCGGGATTGATCAGATTCGAAACGGAAAGCGAATCGGAGATGTTGGATTTGCCATTCAGACTCACGCAGAGCAGAACGGCTACGGTGTAGTTCGAGAACTCGTGGGGCATGGCTTGGGAAAGTCTATGCATGAAGACCCTCAAGTACCAAACTTCGGCAAACGAGGGAGAGGAAAACGGATAGTAGACGGAATGGTTTTAGCTGTTGAGCCAATGATCAATCTTGGAACAAAGGACGTAATGATGCTGGACGATGACTGGACTATTGTTTCTGCCGACAAGAAATATTCTGCTCATTTTGAACATGACATTGCTGTTGTCAACGGTACTCCTGATATTCTTTCCACTTTCGATTTTGTAGAGGAGGCTCTTGAAAAGCGCGGGCTGAATGCCATGAGAATGAGTCTGGAAAGCGTTACAGCTCAAGTATAATTTCTTCGGATTGATTTCTTATCAAGTCGAGATGCCTTACTTTTTTCTTGCCCTGTGATGAATAGACCTGACTCACAGAAACAGTGCACACCATATTGAAGCGGTTCATCACCATATCATTCTCAGGGTCGCCATCGCCTCCTTGGACGTGAAAGTTCCAAATTTCTCTCCTACCGGGAGCATCCGGATACAATAAATCCTCAAACCAAACTTGACGCTTTTCCAGTGCTTCGCGACTATAGAGCTTGGCGCTTCCTACGATCAACGGTTTGGTCGAATCATAAGTCCGAAAATGAACGACTGACTCATCCCACCTCAGCTCTTCAATAACTTTTCCGAATCTCAAAAGAGTAAAAGGCTCCACTCCGTCCAAGGCGTCTTTATGGAAATTATTTAGTGAGGACAAATTCAAGCTATCCAAAACTACGAGCCCTCTACTTTTTCGGTAGTTCAATTTGCTTTCATGGGGAAAAAAAGCTCCATTGAGCAAAACGGTCGTAAACTCTTTTCCAATTGCCAGATTTGTTCCTCCGTACAAGGGTTCTTTGGCAATCAAAAACTCCTGATCATTTTTATTGGAATAGGACGAAAGACCATCCGCATTTCGCAGGGGAGATTCATCGCGATTTGCGGTTACAATACTGCCACCAGGCCTTGGTAAGTAACTTACGGTACACATCTTTAAAACCCCATTTCATTTCTTCTTTCCTCATACTCTTCATCAGAAATCTCGTCTTTCGAAATAGCTGCATTCAACTCTGCCAAAGGTTTATACCTGTCAAATATTCCCTTATCGATCTTGAAAAAGTTACTGTTTTCATCAATAAGCCCATATTCAGTTTCAGTAGGTATTGTAGGAATGAAAAAAGCCCGAAACCACTTGCGCCGAATTACAAGCCAAGCCATTTCAGCTTCTAAAGTGGTGTTGAAATCTGTCTTGGAAATGGGGCCAATTTCACGCAAGGTTTCGTGACCCCAATCGAAAATAAAAATCATAGACGACGGCTTAAGCCAAATCTACACAAACAGTATGAGAAAAGATTTCATACTCGTCGTTGAGAGAGTTTAAATGGTAGGGACTTGAATTTTTTGACCTCATTACCATGGTAATAATTCCGAGACCCGCTCCGCCTTTACTACTTCTGGCTCCATTCATCATCACCTTCATGTACTTTGCTTTAAGGGAAACAGGATCCATCTCATTGATTGCGTCAAATCGCGCTTTTAAGTCATTGACTTTGCATTTTTCAATGATATTCGAAAAACGAGCACACAACATATCTTCTCTCTTGTAGACAGTGACAATGCTGTGAACGTGCTCATCCTCGTCCATTTCGCTATGTAGACGTATATTCTGAATAGCCTCAATGAATACGGTAAAAAACCGTTTTCTGGCTGTTTTATTCTCGATTTTCTCATCGAGAAGCTTCTCCATTCGGGAAGTCAGAGCATTGGCAAAACCAAAGTTGAGGTCACCGGAGTAATGTACAATTACTTCAGTACCATCCCTCTCGCTCAAGTCTTTATAAAAAGATTCAGCGACGGAATAAAAATGTTCGAGAGCGTCACCCGACAGGTTCATGAAAAAGATTTTGGCTTGACGAATATAAAAATTATAACGCTCTGTGGCCTTTTGTCTTAGAAGAATGATCTCGATCATTCTAGAATTTGGCACAAGGCATCACTCTTCGCTTGTTCTTTTTCTTACTCTTTTTACTCGCAAACTCAAGAACGACGGACAACTCATGAGCACCTCCACTGTTTGGCGTGAGAGATGA
>DATFKV010000600.1:0-18231 GCA_035268465.1 Cryomorphaceae bacterium
GAGTTTTACGCTGAGGGTAAGTGGTGGCCGGTCGATATCAGCGAGGGAAATAAATATGCGGCTCTATCCACTTATTATTTCGGTCATCATCCCGCCAATCGACTTGAATTCAGCAAGGGACGCGACCTCATTTTAGACCCAATGCCCGAAACGGGCAAAGTTCCTTTCTTCGCTTACCCCGTTTTTGAGCAAAAAAACAAACCCTCGCGCGTCAAAACAAAATTCAGCTTTGTGCGCGAGGGTAAAATGGATTCTTAACTGCTGAGCTCTTTTAATTCGGATGCTCGTCACCGCCATCAGTAGGGTGCTCTTCGCCCTCACCGTGGTCGTGGTCGTGATCTGCGTGAGAAGTATCTGCATCCATCATTTCTTCTTCCATGCTCTCTTCTTCCATCATATCATCGGAATCATCCATTTCCACTTCTTCAGTTTCAGTTTCAGTTGATTCAGTTCCACTTTCACATGAGGTGGAAAACATGGCCATTCCAAAAAGGAAAGCGGCTGTAAATAATAAGCTTGTTGCTTTTTTCATCCGTTCGAGTTTTAAATGATAAAGCTAGCAGGAATAGATAAGTACCGGTTCGTATGCTTTACTGTTTTTCAAAAATGAGTCGTTGACAACTGCATGTCTGTTTCGTCATCATTGTTCTTTCGAAATGGAGATCTAATACAATCGAGCCCTAACCTTATTACACGTTTGGCATTCTCAGCTTAAGAATCTCGTCCACTCCTCTTGCTTGGTCGCACTGTAAATTCGGGAAGGAGTGAGCAATCGCTTAAATGCCAAACCTCGCCTCGCGCAGTAGCGCTCCACCTCATCCACTTGTGCTTTGATATTCGGAATGCCCGAGAAGGTTTTTCGCGTAAAACAAACCCGCTTTAATTCGTGCAATTCATCCATGACGCTTGTGACATTGTTCCAACTGATCACCCTCGAATCCAAGTAATCATCAGAATAATTGGCCTCTTGACCCGGTTCGACGCCTACAATGGCTATCAAGTCTACGAAGTCAATGTGGTATTCGACGATAAACTGTCGTTTCGCATCCGGCGATGCCGTTTTTAGCGAGCTTTCGCCAAAGGCTAAGGGAAGTAGTTTCCACAGGTGGTTTTGCGGTCGGCCGTAAAAAAATTCGGCTTTGTTCTGAGTGGTCTCAGGATTGAAGGTCCCGATGATCAGGGTCTGCGTTTCGGGACGGACATTCCTTCCTTTAAAGCGATGGGTAACCTGAGCCGTCGGTGCCAATGCTAGCGGTTGCTCTTCGGAGCAGGCCTCCTTTTTGACTTGGGCTTGTTGCGCACATAGATCAGCTTATTCGATCCTCTGTTGCCTTGTCGTTCCTCGATCTCAAATTCGCCGATGGAGTCGATCAAGGGAGTCAGCTTTTGAAACCCGTAGTTCCGAGAGTCGAAGTTCGGCTGCTTCTTCTGAATCAAACTTCCTACATCGCCCAAAAAGGCCCAACCATCTTCATCAGATAAATCGGAAATGGAGGCTTTGATCAACCGAATGTCGCCCGCAGTAATTTTATCAACTCCTCCCTTCTCCTCTTGGGGTTCTTTCGATTCTTTCTTATCGTCAGACCGCGATTTTAAGATTTCGACGTAGATAAACTTGTCACAGGCCACGATGAAAGGGGCAGGTGTCTTCTTCTCTCCCAGTCCGATAACTTGCATGCCCGCCTCGCGCAGTCGGGTAGCCAATCGGGTGAAATCGCTGTCGCTCGACACGATGCAAAAGCCGCTCACCTTTCCCGAGTAGAGGATGTCCATCGCATCGATGATCATCGCCGAGTCGGTGGCGTTCTTGCCCTTGGTATAGCCGTATTGTTGAATGGGGGTGATGGCATTCTCCAGGAGGAGGTTCTTCCATTTTGAAAGTCTGGGATTCGTCCAGTCGCCATAAATGCGCTTGATGGTCGGGTTACCGTATTTGGTAATTTCCTCCATCATTTCTTTCACGTGAGCTGAAGGTATGTTGTCGCCGTCGATTAAGACGGCCAAAGTCGTATTATCCATGTTCTAAAAGGGATTTGGGCAAAGGTGGGAATAATTAGTAGATGGTCGATAGTCGTTTGTCTTTAAGTATTTGGTAGGAAGCAGATAGTCGTCGGGGGGCCCCAACATATCAATGGAAACGTTGTGGCTGGTGCCATAACCGTAGTCGAGACCGAATCGGACTCCGCCGAATGCGCAATACGCCAACGCATTCTTTAAACAAAACATCATCTAACTAAGTTAGATTCCCCACCTTTGCGCCCGAATTGGAATCTAATCAAATACATAGAACAGCCGTTTCGCAAGAGCGGATTATCAGCGAAGCCATCGACCTGGCAAAGGAAGATGGATGGAACAAAGTGACCGTTCGAGCCATTGCCGGAAGGCTCAAATACCAGCCACCGGTACTTTACCAATTTTTTAAAAATAAGGAAGAGCTCTTGCAGATGATCGCTGCCAGAGGCTTTGATCTGTTGACTGCAAATATGAGAGATGCAGCAGACGCTGAAGATTTACCGGAAGACAAACTTTTGGCTTTTGCAATGGCGCGTTTTCGCTTTTCGGTTGAAGAGCAGTGCCTTCAAAATCTTATGTTTTCAACAGCTCACCCGTGTTGGCATAAGGAGATGATTTTTTCTTCGATGGCGAGAACAAGAAACTTGGTAGAGGGGTTAATAAAAAACATAACCAAGAGGCAAGATGACTGTAGCGATCTCATCACAAACTTTATCGCTTTGACAAAGGGATACACTTTTTTTGCGACTGAACTTCCTGCGGCACTAAGTCAGGACTTTTTTTTTGGAAACAGCACGGCCGAAGATGCCTTTCTCAGCGCCATGAAACACTTCATTAATTCGATAAAACGAGATGGATAAAAGAAAAATAATAATCACTTTGGCGGGCGTGGGCGTGGCGGCTGCTTCGGTATTCCTGGCCATGAATTTGGAAAAGGAAGAAGAGCAGAGAAAAGAAGAAGGTGTTTCGGCTACGGCAGTGAGAGCTGAGGTATTCACTCCCGATACCATTCGACGCTACATTGATGTAACCGGTAGGTTGGTAGCCATGAACGAGATCCAGCTTTACGCCGAAGTTGGTGGTCAAGCTTTTTTTGGCAATAAACCATTTAAAGAGGGAACCCGCTTTTCGCGAGGCGAGGTAATTATCAGAGTCAATAGCGACGAAATAGAAAGTTCACTTACGGCTGCCCGAAGCGGCTTTCAAAGTTTGCTTGCCTCTGTCATTCCCGATCTTAAACTCGACTTCGAAGACTCAGCCGAAAAATGGGAAAACTACCTCTACGATATCGACATCAATACACGCCTTCCGGCGCTTCCCGAAACCGATGATCGAAAGCTCAAACTTTTTCTAAGCGGCAGAAATGTCTATTCCAATTACTACAATATCAAGCAAACCGAAACGCGCTTTGACAAACACCTCATCACCGCCCCCTTTAACGGAAGTGTGACCGAAGCCAATATCGACGAAGGCGAGCTGGTGCGCGTGGGCCAACCTCTGGGAGAATTTCTTTCCACAGGACAATACGAAGTAATGCTGGGCGTGAGTTATGAGGATCTGCAATACGTTAAGCCCGGAAAAGAATTCAAATTGGAAGATGTGAATACCGGAGCGATGTACCGCGCCAAGGTGTCACGTATCAATGACAAGGTAGATCCCGAAACCCAACAGGTTCAAATCTATGCTGAGATTCGCGATGACCGCGCCAAGAGCGGGGTTTTCGTGAAAGGTAAAGTTCCCGCCGGGACCTATACGGACGCCATTCGCATCCCGACTGACGCATTGGTGAACGAAAATGCTGTGTTTGTAGTTGGTGATAGCACTGCCAATCTGATGGAAATCCAAACCCCTTACGTAGGCGCCGAAACAGCCATCATAAAGGGCATTCAAGAGAAAACCAGAATCGTGATCGACCAGCACAATGAATCGCTAGACGGCTCGGTAGTAACGGTGGTAAATCTAGAGGAAGAATGAAGAAAGTCGTTGCATTTTTTATTCAAAACCAACTCTTGGTCTTTCTGGGTTTGATCCTTATTGCGGTAATGGGAGTGCTCTTAGCGATGCGGATGAACACTTCCTTTTTTCCGGCTCAAGACGAGAAGTTCATCATCATTGAGTCAACGTATCCGGGTGCCTCACCCCGCGAAATTGAAGAAGGGATTACCCTAAAAATAGAGGACAACCTCAAAGGGGTCTCGGGAATTGATCGGGTAACCTCGACCAGTGCCGAAAATTCTGCAAACATTCGCGTAGAACTCGAAACCGATGCAGATGCCGATCTGGTATTGCAAGATGTCAAAAATGCCGTGGACCAGATTCCCAATTTCCCGGAAGGAATGGAGCAAATTGTGGTCTACGTGCAAGAAATCGTCAACTTCACTGCCAGGCTTGCCTTGGTAGGCGATGTATCGCTTAAGGCCTTGGAAGAAACTGCCGACTTGGTGGAAGACGACCTGAGAGCCCTTCCCGAAATTTCTAAAATTGAAGTCTACGGATATCCTGAACAGGAAATCGAAGTTGCAGTTCAGGAAAGCAAACTCCGATCTTACAACCTCACCTTTCAAGAGTTGGCTCAAGCCATCAGTGAACAAAACATTCAGGTAACGGGTGGAAGAATCCGTGGAAAGGAAGAAACCATCATTCGCTCCGACCATCGGGAATACACTGCCAACGCCTTGTTGGACGTGACCCTGAAAGTACTCGACAACGGTAAAAAGGTCAAAGTGCGAGATGTGGCAAACATCAAGGACGACTGGGCCGAAAGCACCAACGCGGGATATTTTAACGACGAGCGAGCCATCTTTATTACGGTAAATACGCTGAACGAAGAAAACATTTTGAAAGCGGCAGACTCGATCGAGGAATACGTCAAGGAATTCAATAAACGTGGCGGAGCCATCGATTTGGTTTTGGTAGAAGACGGTACTACCAACCTAAAGGACCGGATAAGTTTACTTCAGGAGAACGGCATCATCGGAGCCATTCTGGTATTTATACTGTTGGCCCTTTTTCTCAGAATCAGGCTGGCATTCTGGGTGGCAGTCGGGATTCCCATCTCGTTCTTGGGAATGTTCATCGTGGCCTACCTTACGGGAATAACGATAAACGTCCTCTCACTTTTCGGGATGATTCTGGTGATCGGGATTTTGGTGGACGATGGTATTGTGGTGGGAGAAAACATCTTCCAGCATTACGAGCGCGGAAAACCGAGGCTACAAGCAGTAATTGATGGGACTGTAGAGGTGATGCCCTCAGTGGTTTCGGCCATTTTGACCACCTGCGTGGCTTTCTCATTCTTCTTGTTTATCGACGGACAGCTCGGTGAGTTTTTCAGCGATGTGGCCATCGTGGTGATTGCCGCTTTAGGATTTTCCTTGATAGAGGTATTCCTCTTTTTGCCCGCTCACCTTGCGCATATCAAAGACCTGAGCGATGAAGCCAAACCCAATAAAACCAAGGAACGCGTTGAGCAAACCTTGATTCAATTCCGAGATAAGATTTTCCAACCCGTCGCTGATTTTGTGCTGGAGTATAAGATTTTCAGTTTTTTGATTATCGCAGCGATGTTCATCATTACGATTGGCGCATTTAGCGGAGGCGTGATTCAGGCTGTATTCTTTCCCAATATCGAACAGAACAAAATCAACATCAGCTTGGAACTGCCCGCGGGAACTTCGGAAGAGGTAACCCAAAAAAACATGGAATACATCCTCAACCACGTGAGGGAACTGAACCAAGAATATACCGAGAAAGAAGGTGTGGAACAGAAGCTTATCGAAAACATAGAACTCAAACTGGGACCACAGAGCAATCAAGGTGATGCAACACTTTACTTGGTCAATTCTGAAAACCGATCAATCAGAAGTTTTGAAATAACGGCAGACATCCGCCAAAAAGTAGGCCCGATTCCACGTGCGGAAAAACTCAGTTTCGCCACTCAGACTCCCTTTGGAAAACCGATAAACATCTCTTTCAGCGGAAACGATTACGAGAAATTGAGACTGGTAACGGAGGAGTTTAAAGAAGAAATTCGGAAAACGGGAAAGGTTAAAGATCTCGTCGATAACGACAAGGCCGATCAACCCGAACTCAACCTCACCTTGAATGACGCGGGGAGGGCTTTGGGCTTTACCGAGCAGGCGCTCATCGGACAGGTGAGAAGTGGTTTTTTCGGCTACGAGGCGCAGCGACTCCAGCGAGGTGATGACGAGGTTAAAGTCTGGGTGCGCTATGCGCTCGACGATCGAAAAAGCGTAAACGACTTGGAAAGAATGAGAGTGGTATCTCCCGAAGGACGACGTGTGGCTGTGGGTGATATAGCCTCGATTGAATCAAAAAAAGGCCTCATTGCCATCAATCACCGATCGGGAAGAAGAGAAATAGCGGTGGAAGGCGAAGTGGCTTCACTGGAAGTAAATACACCTCAACTTCTTGCCAATGTCCGCGATAGCATCATCCCTCCTATTTTATCCAAGTATCCCGGAATTGATGTGAGCTTTGAAGGTCAACAAAGAGAAACGGCGAAATTACAGAAGTCAGTAGCTCAAGTAGGACCTGTAATCCTGGTCTTAATTCTTGCCATTCTCATAGTAAGCTTTCGCTCCTACAGTCAGGCTTTTGCTCTGCTTATGCTTCTACCCTTTGGATTGATCGGAGCTGCATGGGGACATTTTATCCATGACCAGCCTATGAGTATTCTCAGTTTCCTCGGCATAATAGCCTTGATCGGAGTTTTGCTCAACGATGGATTGGTCTATATCAACACCTTCAACGGTTATCTACAAGAGGGTATGGAATTCGATAAAGCGCTGAAGGAAACGACTATGTCGCGATTCAGGCCCTTGCTTTTAACAACCCTGACCACATCAGCAGGTTTGGGTCCGCTCATTTTCGAAAAGAGTTTTCAAGCTCAATTCCTCATTCCCATGGCCATCAGTATCGCGTATGGATTGATTCTCGGTTCACTTCTGATTGTCTTGCTACTTCCCATTACACTCACCTTTGTGAACAGGGTCAAGGTTTTTGCGACTTATTTATGGGAAGGAACAAAACCTGCGGTCGAATCGGTAGAAGAGGCCATAAAGCGTCAGAAAAAAGAGGAGGTAAACGTATGAAACGGTCTATTTTGAAAAGAGGACTTTTTACACTTGTACTCCTGTCTTCCTTGGAGATTTCGGCGCAGATAAAATTGGAAGAGGCGGTGAGCATTGCTTTAGAAAACAACTACAATGTTCGTATCGCCGAGTTCAATCGAGAAATAGGAGAAAACAATTCTGAGATCGGCAATGCAGGTCTCCTGCCGCGGGTCTTTCTACAAGCCAACGGCTCATATAGCGAAGAAGATACTGAGCTGACTTTCGCTACACCAGAGCAACCACCCATCGATCAGGAAGGCGCGGCCACCTTGACTTATGGCGCGAGTGCCAATTTGGAATACACACTTTTCAACGGTGGTCGACGGATCAATACCTTGCAGCGGCTGCAGAGCTTAAGTGAAGACGCCCGCCTTCGTGAAAGGCTGGCCATGGAAAACACGGTCCTCCAAGTGTCGCGAAACTTTCTCAATGCGATGGGACTGCAAGAGCAAGTAGATATTTTGGAAGAAACGGTAGAGCTTTCCAAGGAAAGATTGAACCGAGCCCAACAAAACTATGACTACGGAAATACCACAAAGCTCCAAGTCCTGAATGCCGAAGTAGATTTGCGTCGCGACAGCATTGAATTGGCACAAACCCGATTGGAATTTGGCAACAGCAAGCGAAATTTGTACTATTCCATGGGTATTCCCGCCGATACGAGTATCACTCTCAATGCCGAGTATGAATTGAAAAGTCTTCTCGACAAGCAAGAACTACGTGAAAAGGCACTCAATACAAATACGGCTTACCTGCGTGCGCGCAACGCCCTGTATACCGCCGAAGAAGGTTTGGAAACCACCAAGTCTGACTTGTGGCCCACCTTGGCAGCCAATGCCGCATACCAATATCAATACTCCGATTTTGAAGCCAACTTCCTAAGCACACAGGAAAATCTGGGGTGGAATGCCGGCCTTACTTTTCGCTTCAACATTTTCGATGGAAACAGAATTCAGCGCGCCATCCAAAATGCAGAGTTGGACCGAGAGATTGCGCAAGTAGAAGTTGAAATGGCCCGCAATGAACTCATTCGGCTGCTGAGCAATGCCTACGAAACCTACCTGACGAATTTGGAACTCTTAGAACTGAGCGAGCGAAACCTCGAACTGGCCCGAACGAATTACGAGCGCAGCGAGGATGCATTCGCTACGGGACAAATCACAGGCATAGAGTTGCGAAATGCCCAGCTCAACTTAAATGATGCCCAAACGGCTATCATCAGACAACAAATCACAACTAAAATTGCCGAACTCGGTTTACTATACGAAGCAGGCGTTTTACTCGAATAATATGAATCTGAAACAGTTTATTTGGATTGGAAAAGCAGAGGGTATCTCTTCTTTGCTTTTGTTTTTTATTGCAATGCCGCTTAAATATCTAGCAGGCATGCCTGAGGCGGTAAGCGCAGTAGGGATGGCACACGGAGTGCTTTTCTTGGCCTATTTAGGTTCAGCCCTGCTCAATGGCTTCGAGCGAAAATGGAAGTTTACCAGCTTTTTGCTCTTGGCATTGGCTTCGATCCTTCCCGGTGGTCCGCTCTACTTGGACCCCGTCGTACTGAAAAGAGAAGGAGAAGCAGTCTGAAGCTATTCGATGAGAATTACTTTTTGGCTTTCCTTGAGTTTGCCCGCCAGTATGCGTGCGGTGTAGGTTCCCGATGGCAAATCAATGTCGACGGATAAGATATTCTCCCCTACTTTCAAGTTCTGCTCTGAATAACGCTCGGAAAAAACGGTCTTCCCTGCCTCGTCGATCATTTTAATTTCTACGGGCACTGAATTTTCGAGTGTAAACTGAAAAGTCAACTCGCCGTTTGACGGATTGGGGTATACGACGAACAAGCTTTTTTCTCCTCCTTCGTTGAAATTGGAAGTCGATAAACTTTGCGAGATCAGATAAACTGCCAGAATTTCGGAACTCGCCTCACTCTGCGTTCCGTCATTAATCCAGAAGATGTTTTGGTCAGTACTTCTTATACCGCCGTAGAGGTATCCCAACAAAATCGAATCTTCTTCCAATGCATCCAAATCAATCACTTCATTCGGATAGGCGGGCAAATTTTCTACCGGGATAAACTCTGCGCCGGAGCCCAATAAGTCGGGCATTTCGCTATCGAGCTTGTACTCTGCCATGCTGCCATCAGCCGATCGGGTTACTTGAGCAATGGTTCGCACAAATGGCACGTTGTCGTCTTGGATCAACCCGCCGTCGACCTCATAGAATTGTGCCATTCCACCAAAGAAAATGGTATGCATCTCATTGGCAGAACCGCTGTAAAGGGGAATATGTCCGCAGTGGTAATGGTTGTAATACTGGGTGAAATCATTGTTTACGATATATCCTTCATCGGAGATATCTACGGAATTCAAAAAAGGCAAATCTTGGGAGTTGAAGACCCCCGAGAATGCGGTAATTCCTTGGCTTCCGTCGGGCATAATCTGTGCCACTGCATTGTAATCTCGACGGTGAAGATTCTCTTCATCGTACCATTCCTCCAGATGAGTGACTTCTATATTTTCACCGTCATCGACCACAGTAAATCTGCGAATGGCATTGGTGTACTCTTGCACGAAAGTGGGCATATTCATGGGGTTATACGCTCCGTCAAATCGCTGTCCGCCTACCAGATAGTATACTCCGTCTAAATAGTGCAAGTAGCCACCCGTCACGGCAAATTCTTCATCTTCAATCCGTCGGAAATGTGCTTGGAAATCACCGCCTGTTTTCACGGCATTTATTACTGCGGGCACGTCAATGGCGATCATTCCCGGGTGTGTTACATGGTCGCCAATGGTAGGACTGTAGCCATACCCTCCAATCATGTAAAGGTATTCGGCCTGCTGATAAAACTCAAAATTGGTAGAGCTCAACTGCTCTCTGATCTCTTCATCTAAATCGGAAGTGGAAGCCGACCATGATACGCCTTCTTCCGGGTTTACCACAATGAGCTGGTTATTGTTTCCCGCCTCATCAAATGAAGCCCACGGTTGGCGTCTATGAAGGCCATCGAGCCGCCCCCCCGCTATCAACCATTCGCCCTCGTGTGTGCCAAAAGCATATGACTGAACGCCACCAAGCCCGGGTATCTCGGTGGGCTCCAAGTGAACGTCAAGCAAGGTTTGACCTAAGAGTAGAGATGTCCAAAAAACAAAAAGCACAGAAAGAATTCGAGCGTACATGGCGATCGTAGTTTGGCGTAAAGTTAAAGCCTGTCTTTGTTCACCTCAGTGACTCAGGTCGCATTGCTAAACCGAATACCTCCGTGGTTGTTAAGTGCACAATGAATCAAACCGTAAATCTTCTTTCCGCAGATGGAGCCGCCCACCTTTATGAGGATTGGTTGAGCTTGGAATCGGAAAAACTTTTTCGTGCTTTGGCAAAAGAAATCGACTGGAAGCAAGACGAAGTAGTGATGTTCGGGAAGCACATCACCATGCGCCGACTTACTGCTTGGTATGGTGATGAACCTTTCGACTATACCTATTCGCAGGTGAGCCGAAAAGCGCTGCCATGGACCAAGACCCTCGCTGAAATCAAAACAGAGGTTGAGAAAATATCGGGGGAATCCTTCAACTCCTGCCTGCTTAATTTTTACCACGACGGGGAGGATTACATGGGCTGGCACAGCGACGATGAGCCGGAGCTGGATCCCACCGCTTCCATTGCCTCGGTAAGCTTAGGAGCGGAAAGAAAATTTTCGTTTAAACACCGAAGAAGCAAAGAAACCATTTCGGTTTTTTTGGAAAACGGAAGTCTTTTGCTGATGAAGCCGCCCACCCAGGAGCATTGGTTGCACACCTTGCGGAAGAGCACGAAGGTGACTGAAGGGAGGATTAATTTGACGTTTAGGAGAATGATCATTTCCCAACTAATTTTCTAGTCTGCCCATTTAAATGTATGCTAAACCATTTATCTTTATAAAATCATGCCCGAGATATCAAGGTTTTACGGAATTATAATTCGGATGTACTTTATGGATCACAATCCGCCGCACTTCCATGCTGAATACCAAGGTATGAAAGCTGAGTACGATATTAGAACACTAGATTTATTGGCGGGAAAACTACCCAATAGAGCAAACGCTTTAGTACTGGAATAGGCAGCACTTCACAAAAATGAATTATTAGAAAATTGGGAGAAAGCAAAAGTCCCCTCTTCTTTGAAGAAAATTGAACCTTTAGATTGATCAGATGATGAACGAAGTAGTTGAAATCAAAGTTTTACAAGATTTTCGAATCGAAATCAAATTCAATGATGGTGAATTAAAAACCGTCAACTTCAAGCCATTTTTAGGCAAGGGTTTTACCAAAGAACTTCTCAACTTCGAAAAGTTCAAGCAGGTCTATATTGAACCCGGAGGAGGTATTGCTTGGGAAAACGGATTTGACTTCTGTCCGAATTTTCTAAAAGAGCTTGAAGGTGAGCCGACGAAGGTTTAATTCATCAAACTAATTAAGAGTTAAATTATAACCACTTTTCATAAAGCTTTCTCACTTCAGCGTGAGGCACAACATTGCCATTTTTCAAATCTTCAAGACCTGTAATTATGGATTCGCGTTCTTCTTTTGACAACTCATAATGATCACCCTTGAGATTGCTGATATCGAGAAGTTTTTCCAAAACTTTCTCATCATCGAGTTTTGTTAGCCATTCTATCAAGGCCAGTTTTTTTCTGATATATTGAGCTCCATTTCTCAAAGTTACTCATTTAGTAAATGTAAATCATCCCACAGCAGGGACATGAAACCATATATTTGGAGATGAAATTTAAAGTACCGGTTTTACTGATCATTCTTGCTGTAAGTATCTCATCCTGCAAACTCGGCCGCTTCGTCATCTACAATTTCGCCGATATAAACGACCACAAGAAGTTCCCGTCGCGAGCGATCGAAAAACCCGAAACAAACTGGCAATTCGAAAGGTTGGACACACTCAAACCACCCAAGAGCATTACCGTAAACGGCGAGGATACCGAGTGGCGCGAATTCTTAGAGGAGTTCAAAACCGTGGCTTTTCTGATGATAAAGAACGATACCATCGTGGCGGAAGATTACCTCTATGACTATGATGAGGCTTCGATCGTACCTTCTTTCTCCATGGCCAAATCGGTAGTTTCAATCCTTATCGGAATCGCCATTGACGAAGGGTACATCGAGAGCGTTCAAGACCCCGCAACCAAGTACCTTCCCGAGATGAGAGAAGAATTTGATCAGGTCACGATTGAACACTTGCTGCAAATGACCTCGGGGCTGGATTACAACGAAAGCTACGTGAATCCATTCGGCGATGCGGCTACCTCTTATTACGGCCGCAACCTGATCAAAATGGTGAATAAGTCAAAACTCGAAACCGAACCCGGTCAGCGATTCAGCTATGTAAGCGGTGACACGCAAATTCTGGCAAATATTCTATCGGCAGCTTTGGGAGAAAAATCAGTAAGCGCATACTTGGAAGAAAAACTCTGGAAACCCCTTGGCATGGAGTACGATGCTTCTTGGAGTCTGGACAAAAAAGACGGACAGGAAAAAGGATTTTGTTGCTTAAATGCTCGGGCGAGAGACTTCGCCAAGATAGGTCGTCTTTACCTCAACAGAGGAAACTGGAACGGCGAGCAGTTGGTGCCCGAAGAATGGGTCGAGCGCTCCACCCGAGTGGATACCTCAAACGGAAGCGCTTCTTACTACCAATACCAATGGTGGCAAGGACCGGGGGAGAAGGACTTCTATGCGAACGGTATTTTGGGACAATACATTTACGTCAATCCCGAATTAAACATCATCGCCGTAAGGCTCGGCAAAAAAACGGGTGGAGTTGGTTGGCAGAGGGTAATGGCCTCGCTGGCGGAAAAGTATGCGGAGTGATGAAATAAGGTTCTTTAACCTTTCAATATCCGCTTCAACCAAATCATCAAGTTTTGCTCCATCGTTGAGTAATCTCCATCGGCATGACAAACGGCCACAACCTCCTTGATTAGTCCATCCAATTCGGCTTCCGAATAATTTCCCTGCTTGAGGTAGGCGCGAATGCGATCGAGTCGTTGGATATCATTTTGCTTTTGAAAAATTTTATCCACCCGATTCAGCGTTTCCTCATCTACTTTTGAGAGAATGTAATTTCGCTCATCAGCATCACATTCAAAATCGGCATGAGTGGCAAAAAGCAGAAGATAAGTCAGAAAGTCTTTGTGGTATTCAGGATTCATAATACGATGAATTTACGATTAATCTTCTTTGGAAAAAGCTAGAGCTTTGAATTCACAACATTGTTTACATCCAGCTACCTTCATGCTTCTCCACGGCATAAAGCAGAGAATTGTAGACATTCAAGGCCTCACTTTCCTTAAGAAACCTCACGGTTTTGCTCCCCGCCGCGGTATAAAACGTGAGGTGTCCGAGCTTCCTTCTTTTCAATATGATGTTTTGCGAAAGCTGCAACGATTGCGCTTTGAATGAAGGTAGAACCACCCTTCTGGGAAACAGCCAACCTCTCAAGATATAAACATACTTCTCGTCAAAGTGAATGCGAACGGTCTTGCCGTAGCGGTAACCGTATGCCGCGAAGAGACCGATCAAGAGTAAGGCGGAAATTCCCGGATACGAAAAGTGCCAAAAAAGCAGAAAGGCCACAGGTGCAAAAATGATTGTTCCGAAAATCGCATACAAACGTGCATAGGCCCAAGGGTCGCCTTGGATATATTCTTCGGGTTTTTGAGCACCCGGGAAGACCCCATTGGCGAGGTAATCGCTCGACTCCAAGCGCAAGGCGGGTATTTCGATGGCCTGTTTATTGGCTACCTCCCCCATCGAATTGGAGGTCTTTATGGTAGCCGATTCGTAGCCCACACTTCTACGCAGCGGATTCGTCTCCCATTGGATGTACTGAATTTTCTTTTTGGGAATTCGAGATTCGTTTCGCTGCAATAAACCGGTCGATATTTCTACCGCTTCGCTTTTCAAGACAGCCTTGAGATCATAAAAGCGCAAAAGCGTGCGTACCAGACTGATAACCACTGACACCAGCGCATAAAAAATCAACATACTGATAACCAAAGTGATTCCCGCATTGGCTACTTGAGAGGCATAAGTATCCACGTATCCCTCCAAGTATTCTGTCAGCAATTCCTGATACTGGCTGGCATAACCGAATACAAAAGCAATAGCTATGAATCCCGTCTTGAGGTGATTTTCAGTGAGGCCTACTTTTAACAAATCAAACAATCCCAACTTTACCAATACCCTGCCCTCTTCCTCTCGCTGAGCCACTTTTGGTCTTGGCGTGGAATCCTCTTCTTCTGCAGGATCATTGGTCGCAGACTGACTGTCGAGCAAGGCCTCTTTCTTTTCGTAAAGCAAGTCGCGCAGCGCATCTGCTCGCTCTCTTTCCAAAGCAGGAATTTCCAGCTCATTGCCACGAGAACCTGCGGTATCTACCTTGAGTGCCACCAAGCCGAGCAGTCGTTGAATCACGTTTTTGGTGACCTGGATGGACTGAATGCGGTCAATCGGTACCGACTTTCTGTCTTTCACAAGCACGCCTTGATGGATAATCAGGTTGTCGCCTTCGACGTGAAACGTAAAATTGCGGTATTGCCAATAGGCCAGCAAGGCAAAAAGGATCATAAGAGGTATGATCGCAATACCTACAATGGTCCAAAAAATGGGTGCTGCGGCGGCCACAGCCACAAAGGAGATGAGCAAGGTAATCAGGGCCCTGAAATTCCTGAGCATATACACAATCACCCCCAGATAGCTCTGCCGTGTCGGTTGGTGGATGTCCCACTCCTTGATTTCTTCACTCATAAATGGCGGCTTTCTTGGCGACAAATTCTTTGAGTTGCTCGGCCTCCTCGGCTTCCAGTCCGGGAATGGACAGATCAGACGTACTTCCGCCGGCCGTGTATATTTTGAGCGTACTTAACTCGTATTTTCTCTCAATCGGCCCCCTCGATATCTCTGTATGCTGAATGCGGTTAAAAGGAATGGTAATCATCGTCGAAAAAATCCATCCTTTCTTGTAAGTCAGGTCTCTCTCGCGCAAAGCATAAGACCTTTTTCGGTAGCCAATGGGAATGGAAATAAAAGTAAGAGCGATAAAAACTACCAGCACTCCACCGACATAAGCCATCCAAATATCAGGAGCAATAATCGCAGGTATGCCCAATGCCAAAATGGGAATACTCCAAAAGATAACGGCAATTAACCTTCTGTAGCTCATGTACCTGATGGGATGCTTCTGAAAAGACACCTCCTCTATCAGCGGCAGTTCCGTGCGATTAACTTCTTGATTTAGCCAGTCTTCTTCCATGGTTCGAAATTAGGGCTTCCGCCGAACAATTTAAATCTATTTTTGTCCAATAAGTCTAAATGGAAAATATCACTACCGGTCATTGGGTTTTCGCCGCAATATTTGTGGTAGCATTTGTTACTGCTATAGCCATCGCTTACCGTAAAGATCTGGCCGCCATAAAACCGCATTACAAAAAAATATGGCTTCTTTTTTTAGCCATGATCATCATCTATTTTATAATTTTCGGACTTAACCGTATTACCTAACCAAAATGAAAAAACTACCATTTTTATTACTCGCCCTCGTCTTAGTCTTCGGGGTAACCGCACAGGCTCAAGAAAGTTCCACATTGTACAAGCCCGGTAAAGGTTACATATCATTTGAAGGGGAGATGATTTTTTCACTTGCCGACATTGAAGCTCCTGAAGGTTCAGACATTGAACAAAACCTGCGTTGGTCGCCTGTCTTTAACTTAGCTTGGCATTACAATTACGATGTCAACAGTCATTTCGGATTGAATGCGGGTGTGGGTTTTAGAAATGTCGGGTTCATTGTAAAAGGAGATGCGATCGACCCGGAAAACATTGAGATCGATCGAAAAAAATACCGAACCTACAATTTAGGAATTCCGCTTGGTTTCAAAGTAGGAAGACTCGACCAAGGAAAACCTCTTTTCCTCTTTGCCGGATACGAATTTGAATTTCCCTTTCATTACAAGGAGAAGCAATTTGACGGCGGAGATAAACTCAGAAAAAGAACGGATTGGTTTTCGGATCGAACTGCAGACCTTCAGCAAGCTGTTTTCGTTGGAATACAGCTTCCCGAGGGCTTTTCACTTAAGGCAAAATATTACTTAACCGATTTCTTCGATCCCGATTTTTCTGAAACCCTTTCGCTGGGCGACGCGAGTGAGAATGTTTTGGTGAAGCCCTACGAAAATTTCAATGCTCAAGTTTTTTACTTGTCAATCACTTGGTTTCCCTTTCAAGATTTGGAATACACTTTGCACAAAACGGGTTATGAGCAAAGAGATTAAAAGCAAAAACCCGTTCAATCAGGAAACCATTGCCACTTATCAATCCTACCCTGAGGAGAGAGTAAAAAACATCATTGAAGAAGGGAACCTGGCCTTCAAAGCTTGGCGAGAAGAGTCGCTGGATACCAGGATTGAATTGATCCAAAATCTTCAAACGCTGCTGGAAACCGATAAGGAAGATCTGGCAAAATTGGCGGTGCAGGAAATGGGCAAGCCCTACACCCAAGCTATTTCCGAGGTAGAAAAATGTGCTTGGCTCTGCGAGCATTACGCAGACCACGCCGCCGAGTATCTTGATTCGGACATGATCGAAACTGATGGTCAAGAAAGTTGGGTAACCTACGAACCGTTGGGGTTGATTCTCGCGGTGATGCCGTGGAATTTCCCCTATTGGCAGGTCATGCGATTTGCCGTGCCCACACTGCTGGTGGGAAATACGGCGATTCTCAAACACGCTTCCAATGTGCCCGGCTGCTCTAAGGCCATCGAGAGTCTCTTTAAAAGAGCCGGTTTTCCAAAAGGGGTTTTTTCTCAGGTACGCATTGGCGGAAGCCGCGTGAAAGAAGTAATCGATCATCCACATGTGAAAGCTGCCAGCCTGACCGGAAGTGAGAAGGCAGGAAAATCTCTGGCAGCCGCTGCCGGGGAGCAACTCAAAAAATGCGTGCTCGAACTCGGCGGAAGCAATGCCTTCATTGTCTTAAAAGATGCCCACCTGGACTCAATTATGGATACAGCCGTTTTTGCGCGTACCCAGAATAACGGACAGAGCTGTATCGCCGCCAAACGTTTTATCGTGGAAGCCCCCATCTACGATGAATTTAAGAATCGACTCGTTGAAAAATTCAAAGAACTCAAAATGGGTGACCCCATGAACGAGGATACGGATATCGGTCCTATGGCGAGAGTAGATTTGGCGGAAGAGCTGGAAGAACAAATGAAAAAAAGCATTGATGCAGGAGCCGAATTGATCTGTGGTGGCAATCGAAAAGATGCCATGTTTGAGCCTACGATTCTCGCTGGTGTAAAGCCCGGAATGGCAGCTTTTGATGAAGAAACTTTTGGTCCGCTCGCCACGCTCACCAAAGCAGAGTCGGCAGATGACGCCATTGAGTTGGCCAACAATACACGTTTCGGTCTTGGTGCCAGTATCTGCACTCAGAACATCGATTTGGCCAAAATTCTCGCACAGCAAATTGATGATGGCGCAGTGTTTATTAATGAATTGGTGAAGTCAGACCCTCGCCTACCATTCGGCGGAACCAAAATTTCGGGATACGGCCGTGAATTGGGCCCTCTTGGAATCAAGGAATTTGTCAATGCCAAGACCTATTACGTCAAGTAACAGCAAGAATTTGGCTTGACCGCCGTTTAGTTCACGATGCTTCGGTTCATTTTCACGCAGGTCTTTCTGCTCATTTGCTTTTTGGCTCATTGCCAAACGTGGACGGAAATTGCTCCTTTCCTCGGCTCAGGGCGCGATGACGGAGTCGCATTTTCAATTAAGGGCAAAGGATACGCGGGTACAGGCCGTGAAGTGGGCTTTGCTCTAACCAATGATTTTTTCGCCTACGACCCTACCTCTGACACTTGGTCTGAAGTAGCACCTCTCCCTTCTCAGCCCCGTCAATACTGTGGTGGATTTACCATTGCCGATACGGGTTATGTGGTTTGTGGATTTGGCCAAACAGGATATCTGAATGAATTGTGGGCCTATCATCCTGCCACTGATACCTGGACTCAGAAAGCCTCATTTCCGGG
>DATFKV010000601.1:0-6601 GCA_035268465.1 Cryomorphaceae bacterium
TTATTCTTCTACTCGCCTTCTTGATCTCCACCTTGGCAATGGCTGAGGGCGACCCCAATAAGCGCAACACCCGTGCGGAATATATCGCGGAATGGAAAGACGTTGCCATCGACCAAATGGAGAAACACGGCATCCCTGCGAGCATCACTTTGGCACAAGCCATTTTGGAAAGCGGAGACGGCAATAGCGAACTGGCTCGAAAGGCCAATAACCATTTCGGAATAAAATGCCACGATTGGCAAGGGAAGAAATCATACCACGACGACGATAAGCGAAATGAGTGTTTCCGAAAATACGGCAATGCCCGGGAGAGTTTTGATGATCACAGCCTATTCCTTCAAAGGAGTAGGTATAGCTTTTTGTTTGACTATAAAGTAACAGACTACAAATCTTGGGCTAAGGGATTAAAAAAGGCGGGGTACGCCACCAATCCAAAGTATCCTGAATTACTGATCCGGCTAATCGAGGAGAATAATCTTGCCCAATACGATCGACCCGGAGCCCGCCGAGACTCCAACCCCAAACCATCATCAACCAAAGATGAATCAGGAGAAGTGATCGTATTGGAGATTCAAAGAGGCCTACAAGTTCAGCTAAGCTCAAATCGGATAAAGTACGTCGTCGCAGATGGCAACTACTCTCCGGAAGAACTTGCCAAGCGAATGGATATGGGGCCCTGGCAAATCAAGAAGTACAACGACTTACGGGACAGCGAAAAGATTGAGGAAGGCCAACTGGTCTACCTCCAACCAAAACGGGGAAAAAACCGCAAACACGACACTCATATTGTAAAAGAAGGTGAAACGCTGCGTGATATTTCTCAAAAATACGGGGTAAAAATCAAGAAGATTCTGAAACATTCGGATCTGCCCAAAAATTACCGGGTAAAATCGGGAGATCGATTAAAGTTGAATTAACCTTCATTTCAAATTGTATTGAAATTCGACCAAAAGGGATTTCTATATTTGTACAGGCTACGACCTCGCGCGAATGAAACTGCTTTTTGTCATCCCTTCCATTACCAATTACTTCACCTTCCTGGAAGACCTAACCCATGAGTTAATCAAAAGGAACCACGAAGTTCACTTGGCCACTTCTCGGAAGCACATTGCGCGCATCGACGCTTACCGCCGAGGCATCGAGTGTGAAGTGCACCATATCGATTTCCCAAGGGCTCTGGCTCCTCTCAAACACATTTCGGCCGGGCGGCAGGTCAATGAATTGGTACAGGAAATTAAGCCCGACTTGATAAATATTCACTTTTCCGCGGCCTTGTTCACTACCATGCTGGGCAAAAAAGACAATTGGCCCGCCTCCACCGGAACTATTCACGGACTGGGGTCGCCTTTGATAAAAGGGTGGCGAAAATATGCCATTTCCCAAGCGGAGCGATGGAGTTCTGAGAGAGCTGACGAAGTATTTGTTCTCACTCAAGACGACAAGGAATATTTGGAAGAAAAGGCTCCGAAAGCCACTGTCAGTGTGTTAAATTCTTTCGGTATGGGATGCGACTTGGAACGGTTTGATCCGAAAAATATCAGTGAAGAAAAGAAGCAGGCGCTCCGTGAAGAGAATGGGGTTCGAAAAACGGATTTCGTCTTCATATTTATTGGAAGACAAACTCATTTCAAAGGTTTTGATAAAGTAGTGCTCTCTTTTCTGAAGCTAAAAGAGAACCACGAAAACATCAAGCTGTTGCTCATTGGGGAGAAAGATCGAATTCATCCCACCTCCAAACAGCAGCGCTTCGAAAAGGCACTTAAAGAAGATAGCGACATCGTAAGAGTTGGATGGAAAGAAAACGTTCAGGATTATTTGGCCATTGCCGATTTGAACGTTTTTCCGAGTGAGCGCGAAGGACTCCCGGTCAACCTTATGGAGTCACTCTCGATGGGTGTTCCGGTTATTACCATTAACAGCCGCGGATGCAAAGAAGTAGTGCGCAATAAGATTGACGGATTGGTATTATCTGATTACGATGTAGACCACTTAAGCGCCGCCATGGAGAGACTCTTGGTGAATCGAGAAGAATTGAAGTCGCTGGCTACGAATGCCTTTGAAGGAAGAGATCGTTTTAGCAGAAGGCATTTCATTGCCGATCAACTGAGCACCTATGATCGCCTTTTGGCGAAAAAGAATTAAGGTGTATTTTCAATGCGCATCTGCTTTATGCGGAATTTATCCTCACTTTTCTTCAAGAAAAAAGTCAGACGGTAGTCACCTTTTTCGGTATTCAAAGTTCCGATGTAGTAATAGTCGTCTAGCTTAGACTTGCCTTCGTGCTTTAGAGCAAACCCTTTTGGGATGTGATCTTCAAAAAACCTCCTGATAATCATCTCTGCCTGATCCTTGCTGTAAACATCTTCGGCCGATTCTACCGTTAAGTCGACAGAGGGCATAAAATAGACCGCAATCTTTTGTGGATCACCTGATTTGATAGCCATAGAAATGGCATCTTTTTCAACAGTTTGCCCCATAGCGGCTGACACAGACATGGCAATGGAAAGAAATAAAAATAGCTTTTTCATTGTATGTTTAAAATCGAATCCCACCGTGCAAAAAGCGGGCCGCTTGAGTCAAATATAAGAAATCAGCCTGTCATTGATTCACCGTACTTTTGATCCATGAAAATTGCCCTTGCCATTATCGGCCAAACGGAAAAAGGCTATTTGGAGGCCGGTATCGGAACCTTCACGTCGCGAATCAGCCGCTATGTCCCTTTTGAGGAAGTACTTATTCCGGAAGAAAAAAAATGGAAAAAGCTCGATGCGGAAGAGAGAAAACGTCACGAAGCGAGAGCACTGTTTTCAAAATTGGACAGCTCAGACATGGTGGTTCTTCTCGACGAAAAGGGACAGGAATTCACCAGTGAGGGATTTGCCAATTTTCTACAGAAAAAAATGAATGCCGGACCAAAAAGATTGGTCTTTGTGGTGGGGGGCGCATTTGGATTCGACCAATCGGTCTACGATCAATTTTCATCACGGCTGGCTCTCTCAAAGATGACTTTTTCACATCAAATGATCCGTTTATTCGCTGTCGAACAGATATACCGTGCATTCACCATCCTGAATAATGAGCCATACCACAATTCGTAGAAACTTTCTTCTTACTCGAGCGTAAAACCAATCTCCCCCTTGAACGCGTTTTATAAACCTGCAAGATCATGAAACACGCTCTACTCCTATCAGGGGCTCTTTTTTCTGCCCAATTTTTAATCGGACAAACAGGCACCGTCGCCGAATTTCAAAAGGTTTCTGCTGAAGCAGGAAATCTTCAAACCACTTTATCCAATGGTGGTGGTTTTGGCTACGTGACGGAATCCCAAAATGAAAACATCATTTTTGCGGGAGCACCATTCGATGAAAATGGTAAATTCCTAATTGTAGAACTCAACGACGAGGGATCGGTGTCCTCAGAAACGCTCGTATCAGCAGCTGATTTCAACTATTTTGATGAAATCGTCAATGCTGAATTTGGTGCAGCCGTGGTAGATATTGGCGACGTCAATTCTGACAATGTAAGCGAACTCATAGTAGGCGCTCCCGGGATTGGCGGTGGAAAGCTATTTAGTCTTACTAGCGAAGGAGGAACTTACCAGCTGGAAGAGCTTTTTCTCTCCACCGAAATTGAGACCAATGCGGAGCGTATAGGTGAGTATCTCGCTTTCGAGCAAGGTGTTTTGTACACTACCTCCAAGCACAATGAGGGTAAAATCTACCGATTTGGAGTGGACATCGCCGAGGGCTTGGCCCTTTTGGAAACCATTGATGTTAGCCATCCGCTTCTAAGCGAAAGACTCGAAGAAGGGGATCAATTCGGCAGCGGATTAAGTCTCGCGGATGTGAACCAAGATGGAAATATAGACATCCTTTGCGGAGCGCCCGGAGATGATGACCAAGACACCAATTTTGGGGCCGTTTACCTTCTTTACGGAAGTCCTTCCGGGACTGTAGAGGGTGTTCAGAAGATATCCCGACTGGAAGGCGATTTTGGCGGCTTTCTGAATGTGGACGATGAATTCGGCGCAAGCGTCAGAGCCATTGGTGATTTGGATGAGAATGGAGCCATCGACTTGGCCGTTGGTGCTCCCGGCGATGACGACGGGGGAACAAATATTGGTTCCGTATGGATTCTATTCATGCACGCCGAGGGTTGGGTTATCAATGAAAGAAAAATCAATCGATTTGAGGGGAATTTTACTTTCGACCTAGCCACCGAAGATCGACTGGCGGCGCGAATTTCGACCATTGGAGACCTGAACGGCGATGGTACCATCGACATTGTGGTGAGCGCCGAAGGAGATGATGACGGTGGCAGTAACAACGGTGCTTTCTACACTATGTTCATCGAACGATGCCCTGCTCCAAGTGGCGATTTTGACTTTGAAGTGAACGGAGCCCAAGTCTCGTTTTTTGCGGAAGGTGGAGAAGGCTATAGCTACATTTGGAATTTTGACGACGGAGGTTTTAGCGAAGCACAAAACCCGGTTTACACCTATGAAAATACGGGAACGTACATGGTGTGCCTCGTTATAAACAATGAGTGTGGAGGAGATAATTTCTGTGAAAATGTTCAAGTAACAAGTGTGCTCAGTTCGTCGACTTTTGATCGCGAAAAAATCATACTCTACCCGAACCCCGCGGCGCATCAGCTTAATGTAAGGGGGCTGACCGCAGGATCTGATTACCGCATTACCGACATTACCGGCAAGGTGATCGAAACAGGAATCTACGAAAACCAAAATTGGCTCGATGTTTCAGCCTTTAAAGAAGGACTTTACCTACTCGAAGTAAACTTAAAGGGGCATAAAGTGGTGAAGAAATTTCAAGTGGCGAGATAGTGTCACCTCAGTAATGTGATCGTTCCGGTTAACTCAACCGGAACGCGCAACCCATCAAGCTTTTGATTGAAAGTAATCAGGTAAACATACACACCTGTACCGGAATAAAAATCGGGATTAGGCGATTCTCATCGCCACGGTATTTCTATAGCGTTGGATTGAAACACCTCACGGCCCCATCGATTAAATATGAGCATTCGGTAATCGTAGACATCGCACTCTAAAACGGGTTTAAAAAAGTCATTCAACCCATCCTCGTCAGGTGTAAATACGTTTGGCACCCAAACGGGACACAGGCACGACTCCACGGAAATAAAAAGCGTATCGGGATAGGTATAACACCCATCGGAATAGGTAAAAGACAATGACTCGGTTTCGGTAGCTGTGTAGGTATATCCGATCAGCGTATCCGAAAAAGAGTACGGCCCGAATTGAGGCGGAAAGTTGATATTCGTTTGGCCTTCGAGGCAGAGATCTACTGCAGGAAAGTCAAATATAGTTGAGGGTGAATACGGAAAGTCATTGATTTGAAAAACAAATGATTCGGCACAGACACCGGTGGTAACCGTAACGCCATATTGACCTGATTCTAAGACGAGAATGCTTGGGTCTTGCGATCCCGAGTCCCACAAATAATCGAAATCATCGGAGTTGAACCCGATGGCAATCGTGTCTTGTCCTTCGCACAAAAACTCGAAGTTGCCAAAAGAAGGGGGATTGATGACAGTCTCGTTCACCGTGATGATCTCTTCAAAACTTGAACACGCGTTTTGTCCTGTAAAAATATAGGTGCCTCCTGATGATAGTTGAATGGATGCAACCGGTTCTCCGTTTACATCCAGTACAGTGAAGGGCAAATCAGAAAAATCGAGATCTATGATATCGCCACCACAAATGTCGAAAGTATTCTGCGCAAATGATTCAGGGGGAGAAACGACCTCGATTTGAAAGGTTTGGCTAACCGGACAGTTTAAGATTGAGCCCATAATCTCAATGGTGTAAATGCCTTCGTCGGAAAAAGTAAAAGTGACCGGTTCGCCCTGGTATGGCTCGGGAGTATTGGCATCGAAAGAAATCAGAAGATTCGACTCTGACCCAATAGATGGCCAATCAGGTACCTCAACAACGACATCGCTGCCGGTACAAATAATTTGATCATCCAAATCAAGATATTCTGAAACAAGCACTTGAGTAACGGACACATTGATTATTTCAGAAGAACAAACAGATGAAAAGGTAAAGCTATAAACCCCTGTTTCTTCCGTGGTAAAGAGATCCACTTCTTCGCCATCGCTATCGGTGATTGCCCAATCAGGGTAATCTGATGCCTCCAATGTAAATTGTTCTCCATCGCAAAGCACGACCACTGTTTCAATTTCCGGCAGCTCAGGAGCCGCATTGACTGTGAAAAGGCCATTCGCTGAGTATTCACAACCGTTTTCGGTGGTTATGGTTAAGGTGTAGCCCTGAGTGATTTCAACGGGATATGTTAAAGCCAGCACACCGGCATCAGATGAAGACCCATCGTCAAACTCCCAGAGGTATGATTCAATTTCTGAATTTTCATTCTCCAAGTCGAAAGTCAGATCGATGGGTTCATTGATACAACCTGTAACGTCAGGGATGGAGAGGGATCCGGAGCAAGGAGCTGTAACATCGCAAAAACCGAAGATTTCTTCTTCAGTTAGTTCCCTATTCCAGTACCAAAAATCATCAATCGCGCCTTCAAAATAAAAAGGGAAAGTTGGGTTTGCCTGC
>DATFKV010000602.1:0-6415 GCA_035268465.1 Cryomorphaceae bacterium
AAAAACCATATTATCGAACTAGCAGGCGTGCTGGAATCAGGCGAGGTCGCGGAACAGAAAGATGTTCAAGTGACCGTGTACAAGGTGGACCGCAGGTGGTGGTTTGACCGATACTCGGGAGATGAATACAATTACCTGAATACGGGAAGCTTTCGTAAGCACCGGGAGGAAACGGTGTCATTGTCGCAAGGACGAGGAAGCATCACGCTCAACGTGGAAAAAGAAAACTGGGGTCGATACCTGATTCGGGTCGAAGACAAAGAAAGCGGCCATTCTGCGGCGCAGTTTATATTCTTCGACTGGCCTTATTGGATGAGGACCAACCGCACGGAAGGAGAAGCCGCCACGATATTGGGATTCAGCGCCGACAAAGAAACTTACAACCCGGGTGATTTCATAAAGATCAGTTTCCCTTCGCCAAAAGAAGGGCGGGCGTTGGTAACGATAGAGAACGGAACCTCGGTGCTTGAGAAAAAATGGATACAGACTACCGAGGGAGAAACCAAAGTGGAAATTCCCGTCACGGGAGACATGGCTCCAAACGCCTACGTTCACGTCTCGCTTATCCAACCCCACGATCAGACCATCAATGATCGACCGATCCGGATGTTCGGAGTCATTCCCATTACGGTAGAAGATCCGGCGACAATCTTGAATCCCGAATTGAAACTTCCGGACGTAATCCGCCCGGAAGAGTCTTTCTCGGTTGAAGTGTCTGAAAAGAACGGCAATGCCATGACTTACACTTTGGCGGTGGTTGACGAAGGCCTGCTGGATCTCACCAATTTTAAGACGCCCGATCCTCACGGTTACTTCTACGCTCACGAAGCCTTGGGGGTGCGAACTTGGGATTATTACGACCACGTTGTTGGTGCCATTAGAACACTTAACTCAGGGATTCTAAGCATTGGAGGAGACGAGGAAGCAGCGGATCCATCCAAGCAAAAGGCCCGAAGGTTTAAACCGGTGGTGCACCACTTGGGTCCATTCGAGCTAGTAGCGGGCAAGGTGCAAAAGCACAAAATTGACATGCCGAATTATGTGGGTTCGGTGAGAGTAATGGTTGTTGCCGGAAAGGGAGATGCCTTTGGAAATATAGAAAAGACGGTACCTGTAAGAAGTGAGTTGATGGTTCTGGGAACTCTTCCGCGAGTGTTGGGTCCCGGAGAGACGATATCCGTTCCCGTCAATGTCTTTGCCATGGAGGCAGGATCGAAAGATGTGACTGTATCGATAAAACCAAACCAATATCTATTGTCCGAAGGTGTTCTGCAAAAGACCATTCACTTTGACAAACCGGGTGAACAAATGGTCTTCTTTGAGCTTAAAACTGCCGAAGCCGAGGGAATTGCCAAACTCTCCATCACAGCCGCCGCAGGAAAAATGAAATCCACCTACCAAGCAGAAGTGCAGCTACGGTCTCCAAACCCCGTTTACTCGGTAGTCAGAGACACAGTGATTATGACCGGCAACAAGTGGTCAGAAACCATCGACTACTTCGGCATCGCGGGGACCAATGAGGCGGCACTTGAAGTGTCAAAACTTCCCTCCATTCGTTTGGAAAAACGGCTCGGCTACCTCATGGGCTACCCGCACGGCTGCGTAGAGCAAATGACTTCAAAGGCCTTTCCGCAGCTCTACTTGGGTAAATTCGTTTCGCTGACCTCGAGTCAACAGGTCGAAGTTGCCGATAACGTCGATTTCGTTTTAAGGCAATTGCGCAACTTTCAAATCAGCGGCGGTGGTTTTTCTTATTGGCCGGGGCTGAGCTATAGCAATGACTGGGGATCGAGCTATGCAGGACACTTCATGTTGGCCGCCGAAGAAGCAGGTTATTCCCTTCCGATGGGGATGAAAAGGGATTGGATTAATTACCAAAAACGACAAACAGGTGCATGGATTTCTACTCCTTATACTTCTCGATCCTATTCGCAACGAATTCAGGCCTACCGACTGCTCACCTTGGCCATGGCCAATGAAGCCGACTTTGGTGCAATGAACACCTTGAGGGAAAGATCGAACTTGGACCATTCGTCGAAATGGATTCTTGCCTTGGCTTATGCTACCGCCGGCAGGTCAAAAGAGGCTTTGGATATGATTCAGGCTTTGCCAAAAAACATCGACGACTATACCGAATTGGGCTACAGCTACGGAAGCTCGACCCGCGATGAAGCTTTCGTTCTAATGACGCTCCACAAGCTAGACCAAGCGGAAGAAGCAGCGCCGGTAGCGAGAAGCCTCGCCAAAAAATTGGGCTCAGAGAATTTCTACAGCACTCAGACCACAGCCATGACTCTTTTGGCTTTAGCGAGCTACTTGGGAGAATACAATGACAATGGGTTGATTTTCGATCTCAACGTTGCCGAGAATTCAACCCGAGTAGAAACGGGAAAACCCGTTCATTCAACCCATTTTGTAGAGGGTGACAATGGCAAATCACTGTCAGTCGAGAGTCACTCTGATCAAGTGCTCTATGCCACACTTACCACTTCGGGAAGACCCGCAGAGGGAAGGGAGAAGAAGATCAACTCGAATTTATCGATGGAGGTGAACTACCTCGACTCGAATTTTGATCCGATGGACGTAAGTTCTTTGGAGAAAGGAACGGATCTCGTGGTAGAGGTTGTTATCACGAATCCAAAAAATCGAACATTGAAAGAAATGGCTTTGATTCACGGTATTCCTTCGGGATGGGAAATTCTAAATTCCAGATTATCAGGAATGACCGATAAATCAACGATTACTCCCGAATACCAAGATATACGGGATGCGAAGGTGATGACCTATTTCGACCTCGAAGCCAACAAAAAGATAAGGCTCTATGCCAGAGTCAACGCCTCTTATTCAGGAAGGTTTTATCTGCCTGCGATTGTGTGCTATGCCATGTACGATGAATCGATCATATCGGTAGAACCGGGAAAGTGGATTGAAGTAAAATGATACCAAACAAGAAAGGACTCTTCGGTATTTTATTCTTTGCGGCTTTGGGGCTGTGGTGGATCTTTTGCCTCCCCGCTACCCTTTTTGACTTGCCTACCTCCACGGTGCTGTTCGATAAAAATGATCAGCTTTTAGGAGCGCGCATAGCCGATGACGGACAATGGCGTTTTCCTCCCGGCGACTCTGTTCCCAAAAGGTTTAAAACTGCTCTGCTAACCTATGAAGATGAGGGGTTTGACAGCCATTTCGGCATCAGCGTCAAAGCAATTCTTCGAGCTATCAAGCAAAATCTAAGCGAAGGCGAAGTGGTGAGTGGCGCCAGCACCATCACTATGCAGGTGATGCGCATGGCGGGAAACAATCGGTCGCGAACCTACTACCGCAAAATCATTGAAATCGCCCAAGCATTTCGCGCTGAGTTTCGCTATTCCAAAAGCGAACTCTTGAATCTTTATGCGTCCAATGCGCCTTTTGGCGGAAATGTGGTTGGTTTGGACGCAGCTTCATGGCGTTACTACGGCAAATCGGCCCATCAACTTACATGGGCCGAGGCCTCGGCACTGGCCGTGCTACCCAATGCTCCGGGACTTATTTATCCGGGAAGATCGCCTGAAGCTTTTTTGAAAAAGAGAAACTTCTTGCTGAAAAAGCTCCTGGAAAACGGAAAAATAAGTCAAATCAGTTATGAACTCTCTCTGCTGGAGCCCCTACCCGATGCGCCAAAAAGACTCCCGCAAGAAGCTTTTCACTTAACCGCCTTGGTCGCTAAAACTCGGAAAGGACAAAGGGTTCGGACGACCGTTGACCCCGAACTTCAGTCTAGATGCAACAGAGCACTGACCAATCGACTGAAACTCCTCCGCCAAAACCACATTCAAAATGGTGCCGTCCTCATTGTAAATAATCATAGTGGTGAAGTTCTGGCCTACCTAGGCAATGCGAAAGGCGACTGGAAGACCAATGAAGATGCCAACGATATGATTCAAACTCCGCGCAGTTCGGGCTCCATTCTTAAGCCCTTTCTCTACGCCGGCCTTTTAAATCAAGGAACCATTCTGCCTCAGCAATTGATTCCCGACATCCCTACTCAATACAAAGATTTTGCTCCCAAAAATTTTGACGAGACATTTTCCGGTGCGGTGAAAGCAAATGAAGCCCTCTCTCGCTCGCTGAATATTCCCGCGGTGAGAATGCTGAACCAATATGGAGTTGATTATTTTTACGAAGACCTTCAATCGTGGGGGTTTACCTCCGCTCACAGAGGTGCGGCAAACTATGGCCTATCTCTCATCTTAGGTGGCGCCGAAGTTAAGTTGTGGGACCTCGTCCAAGCCTACCGTATCCTCGCATCAAATTGCTCTCAAGGCAAAGCCGATCGAATCAATTACGAATCGGTAGAGGAATCCATCGAATTGCCCGTTCAAATGAGTAAAGCCTCTTCTTGGTTTACCCTCGAAGCGCTCAAGGAGGTGACTCGCCCGGAAGAGCGCTCGGCTTGGGAAGCTTTTGGCAGCACTTCTCAGCTGGCATGGAAAACGGGAACGAGTTATGGCTTCAGAGATGCTTGGGCAGTAGGTACAAATCCTGACTTCACCGTGGGTGTTTGGATTGGAAATGCCAATGGAGAAGGTCGCCCTGGCTTGACCGGGCTCAATGCAGCCGCTCCCGTGCTATTTGATGTATTCAATTTTCTGCCAACGGCAGAGTGGTTTCAAGAGCCCTTTGTGGGATTGATGGCCGAAGAGGTTTGCATCCATAGCGGTATGCGCGCAGGGAAGGACTGCCCAAAAACCAAAACCACTTCCATCCCCGAATCATGTGCTTCCAATGAGCTATGCGGATATTGCACAACAGTTCATCTCAACGAGTCCGGCACCATGCAAGTATCTGCTCAGTGCTACCCGACGAATTTAATGCTGGCCGAAAAACGCTTTGCGCTTCCGCCTCTGCAAGAGTGGTTTTTTATGAAAAACAACCCCGGATATCAAGGAGTTCCTGATTTCGATCCCGCTTGCCATGAGGAATCAAAAAATAAAAATATCCGCTTAATCTATCCGGCCTCAGCATCCACCATCTTTTTGCCTCGGGAGTATACGGGAACAAAAGAAAAAGTCGTCTTTAAAGCAGCGTGCACTGACCCTTCGGCCGTGCTATTTTGGCACTTGGATGAAAACTATTGCGGCTCGACCAGCGGAATACATCATCTGGAAATCAACATTGACAGAGGAGTTCATGACATTGCGATTCTCGACATTGCGGGAAACGAATTCAAGACGCAAATACGAGTAGATTAAACTCATTTCCTGAGAAAAGTCATAGGTTCCCATACCTTTGAGCCCCAAATTTGCCGCATGAAATCAGTCGTTCTCTTTTTTGGTTTAATGGTCTTGGTCGCTTTTGGTCATGCCCAAGCACCGCAAAAGACGAGCACCATCGACAGCCTCTTCAATTCGGGCATCACTTTTAAAATCAGCCCAGACGGGAAGTCGAAGATTGGCTTTAAATACGCCATGCAGTTTTGGGCACGTCATGCCCGTACCAATCCGGGTACTTTAGGCTTCAACGGTGAGCCAATCAATTGGTTTTCGGATATGGTAATGCGCCGAAATCGATTGAGAATCTACACGCTGCTGGACGACAAAGTCTTCTTCTACACGCAATTCGGATCAAATTCAGAGCGATTTGACGGCGGCGGAGAGAATATCTTCTTCCACGACTTGAACGTGATGTATGCCCTTAGCGGGAAAAAGCTCCGTGTGGGCGCCGGTTTGAGCAATTGGATGGGAATCTCTCGTTACACCAACGTTTCTTTTCAATTCAATTATGTCCATGACCACCCAACCTTTAACTACCCCAATATCGGCCGCACAGATCAGGCCGCCAGGATTATCGGAACGTGGCTGACCGGTCAAGTTGGAAAACTCGGGTACCGAGTGAACGTCGGGAAGCCTTTTTATTTTGACAATTTCGCTGCCATAGAAGCCGATTCAATCAGAAACACGGCGGGAGAATACGGAAGTGAGTCATTTAGCTTGAGCGGTTACTTCACCTGGAGTTTTATGGATACGGAAGAAAGCTGGTTCCCCTTCTACCACATGACTCGTCTGGGGAAGAAGAAAATAGTCACCGTCGGAGCAGGATTTCATTACCACCCCAACTCCATTGCCTACTTGGATGATAATTTCAACCGGCAGGTTCGAGAACGTCTCCAATTGGGAGCAGACTTGATGATTGACTATCCCTTATCGGACGGGAGTTTGATCAACCTCTATGCGGTTTACTACAATTACAACATGGGGCCGAACTTCCTGCGAAGCACTACGGGCGTTGACGGACACGGCTTGGCTCCTGAGTTTACCGCCGACTATCCCCAAGGCGGTGGTCTTAGCCAATTTACCATCGGGACCGGACAAATCATTCACACCCAATTTGGCTACCTTCTACCCGTGACTCTCGGAGAGCGCGGTAAACTCAT
>DATFKV010000603.1:0-7963 GCA_035268465.1 Cryomorphaceae bacterium
CACCAAGGACTTGGTCAGCACCTAAAGGATTTCACAGAAACAACAGAAGCCTAGCGAAGAGCGTTAGTACTCCTTATATTTGTACAAATTTTTCAGAAGATTCTTTGAATGAAAGTAATCATAGCCGGTGCGGGAGAAGTAGGGTTTCACTTGGCGAAACTCCTTACCATGGAAGGGCACGCCTTAACGGTGATCGATAAAGAGCCCGATGCTTTGTACCAAATTTCACAGCATTTAGACTTGGAAGTATTGGAAGGAAGTTCAACATCGATCGGCACCTTAACTAATGCCAATGTGCAAAAGGCTGACTTGGTTATCGGCGTCACAAATAGTGAGGACGTAAATATCACCACCTGCATTATTGCGAAACATTTGGGTGCCAAAAGAACGGTTGCGCGAATTTCCAATGTCGAATTCCTCACCAGCAAGGAGAAGCTGGATATGGCGCAGATCGGGATTGACGAATTAATTTCTCCTGCTTCGTTGGCCGCCCGCGAGATTAAGCGGCTGTGCAAAGAGTCAGCCCTCACGGATTTTATCGATTTTGACAAGGGAAAACTCTCTCTGATGGGGTTGAAGGTGGAGCACGACAGCTTAGTGGCAGGCAAGACCATTGAAGAGCTGGCTCACCTGAACGCCGATAAAAACTTTATCACAGTGGCCATTTTGAGGAACAATGAAACGATTGTACCGAAAAGGGACACGCGCTTCCTGATCAACGATCATGCTTATTTCTGTGCCAATCCGGAAGGCTTGGATCGAGTCTTGGAAATCTTCAAGAAAGATCGATTGGAAATCAAGCACATCATGATTTTGGGCGGAAGTTCTGTGGGCTATCACGCGGCAAAAGCCTTGAGCAAAAGATATCGGGTGAAGCTGGTGGAGCCAATCAAGGAGCGGTGTATCAAATTGGCGGAACAGCTTCCCGACACACTCATCATCAACGCTGACGGAAGAAATGTGAATATTCTGGAGGAAGAAAACCTCTCTGATATGGATGCATTCATCGCCGTGACCGGTAATAGTGAGACTAATATCATCACCAGTTTGGTTGCGAAAAATCACGGAGTGGACAAGACCATTGCTTTGGTAGAAAACATAGACTACATCCATCTCTCACAGAGTATCGGCGTAGACACGTTGATCAATAAAAAGTTAATCGCGGCAAACTTCATCTTCCGTTATATCAGACAGGGTGAAGTTCTTTCATTGACGAGTCTGCACGGAGCTGATGTGGAAGTTTTGGAATTTGAAGTTCCACCAAATGCGAAAATCATTGGAAAGACGATCACCGACTTAAAGTTTCCCAAAAATGCCGTTGTAGGAGGGGTAGTTCGTGATGGAGTGGGGCGTATTCCGGATAGCAATTTTGAGTTTGCGGAAAAAGACCATATTGTTGTGCTTTCAAAAATGCAGTGCATCCACAAAGTAGAAAAGTACTTTAAGTGAGAATCAATTTAATTGGTATTCTGAATATACTCGGTGTATTGCTATTCATCAATGCCGGGTTGATGTTGTTGTGCATTCCTTTTGCGTTCTATTTCGAGGATGGTACTTTGATCAATTGGGTTTCATCTGTCGGGGTAAGCGGTGTGTTGGGAGCATTGCTTTGGTTTTCTACTTTTCATCACGCTAAGCGACGAAGCATCAAAAAGCGTGATGGATATATCATCGTAACACTTAGTTGGGTGGTCATGGCCTTGAGTGGTTCGGTTCCCTTTATGCTCACCGACTCCATTCCCAATTTCACGGATGCTTTCTTCGAGAGCATTTCAGGCTTTACCACCACGGGGGCTACCATCTTGGACGATATCGAGAGCTTGCCTGAAAGCATTCTCTTTTGGCGCAGTCTCACCCAGTGGGTCGGAGGCTTGGGATTTATTGTCTTGGTGATCAGTATTCTTCCTTCTTTAGGGATTGGTGGCATGCAGCTCTTTTTAGCTGAAGCTCCCGGGATTACGGCGGATAAAATCCAGCCACGAATCCAAGATACTGCCAAGCGACTCTGGTTTCTTTACATTGGCCTGACCCTGCTAGAAATGGTCATGCTTTACGTGGCGGGCATGTCGGTATTCGATGCCATCAATCATAGTCTCACTACCATGTCTACCGGCGGATTCAGTACCAAGCAAGCCAGTATTGCATACTTCGAATCGCCTGCTATAGAATACATCATCACGTTTTTCATGTTTCTCGGGGGAACCAGTTTCGTTCTGATTTATTTGGCTCTCAAGGGTAAGTTCAACCGCATTTGGCAGAATGAAGAGTTTCGGGCTTATACCACCTTGACATTTTTTGTAACTGTGGTGGTATCGATTATTCTTATGTTCAAAAATGGCCACCCCATTGAGCAAGCCTTCCGCGAAAGCGTTTTTCAAGTGGTAGCCGTTCTTACCACAACAGGGTATGCTACTGCCGATTTTACCATTTGGGGCGGTAGCGTTGCTTTGATCTTTTTCACCCTCATGTTTGTTGGAGGTTCTGCAGGTTCTACCGCCGGGGGTGTTAAAATAGTCAGACATCTGATGATCGCCAAAAACTCAATTATTGAGTTCAAGAGACAGCTACATCTCTCGGCTATCATTCCGGTTAGGTTTAACGGGAAAGCGGTGGCTCACGAAATCACCCGAAACATTTTGGCTTTCGTAATCATTTACCTGACCATTTTCGGAATCGCTTCGGTTTCGCTCACGCTGCTTGGCATGGATGCCCTCACGGCTATGGGATCAGTAGCGACGTCATTAGGAAACGTGGGGCCGGGCCTGAACGAGACCGGGCCTTCATTGACCTTTTCTCAAATCCCCTCTTTGGCCAAATGGATTTTGGGTGCGTTGATGGTGGTGGGACGACTTGAAATCTTTACCGTTCTTATTATTTTTACGGGTTATTTCTGGAGGGATACATGATCGAAGCCGTCATATTTGACATGGATGGTTTGCTCATCGACAGCGAACCTTTTTGGCGAAAAGCCGAGATGGCTGTTTTCAAAACCGTGGGCATCGAATTAACCGAAGACGACTGTCGCCAAACCATGGGCTACCGGCTCAATGAAGTAGTCGACCTATGGTATTCCAGAAAGCCTTGGAACGACAAATCACAAAAACAGGTTGAAGAGCAAATACTTGCACATGTTCAAAACCTCATTGAAACGGAAGGCGTATCTCTTAAAGGGGTCATGGAGACCATTGCGCTTTGTCAAGAATTAAAACTGAAAACTGCCATTGCTTCGTCTTCGGCCCTGCCCTTGATCAAAGCAACAGTGAGGCGACTTGGCCTCGAGGAGACCTTCGACGTATTGCATTCTGCTGAAAACGAAGAATTCGGAAAGCCTCATCCCGCAGTTTTTATTCATACCGCTAAAAAGCTGGACGTACGAAGGGAAAATTGCTTGGTACTCGAAGATTCGTTTCATGGCATGATAGCAGGTTTGGCTGCTAAAATGAAAGTCGTTGCAGTACCCGAGGTATCCGATCAGCGATTTGGGTCGGCTCACCTGACCTTAGATCATCTGGATTCAAAAGTTATTAAAGCCTTTATTTCCAGTCATTAACTTTTCCTCTAAATCCGCGTATAAAGCGTCATATGCGGATATTTACCGTTCTCTTACTGATGATTTCCTTGCACTCGTTTGGCCAAGAGTTGGACGATCTGAAAAAGGCCGAATTGCTTTATGAAAATGGCGATTACAGAGATGCTATTGCTGTGTTGGAAAAAGTTCTTTCCGATGATGGGAATAGCTTCGAGGCACTGCTCCTTCAAGGCAATTGCTTTCAAAAAGAAGAGAAATTCGTAGCTGCCATTCAATCATACGAGAGAGCCGAGTCACTGAAAAAAGAATCCGCTCTTTTGAATGCAAATTATGGTGCTGCTTTTCTCAACCTTCAACAAATGGACGAGGCGAAAGAACGGCTCAAAACGGCGCTCAAACTCGACTCCGATTTGCCCGAAGCACACTACTTCATGGGAAATCTGAACTATTTTAACTTCAAAACCGGCGCAGCTTTAAGGCATTATTCGAAAGCCATAAAATTGAAGCCCGAGTACCGCGATGCGCTGTACATGAGGGCGGCAGCTTACGCTGAAATGGAAGAGTACTCATTGGCACTTCGCGATTACGAAAAAGTGCTGGAATTGGATCCCAATCTGGCCGTTGCCAAGTACAATATGGCCGTCATCCTCATAGCCAATGAGCAATACGAAAGAGGGCTCAGCCTTTTAGCAGAAGTGAAACCTGAACAATTACCGACTCCACGTGACTTTTACTATTACCAAGGAGAAGCTCTTTACTTCTCCGGCAAAAAAGAAGACTCTTGCGAACTGTATGCTAAAGCCGGCGAAATGGGTGATTCTGAAGCTCAGGAAATTTACTTGAAATACTGCATGAATGGCGAGGAGCGTCAGGAAAAGAAGCCTGAAAAGAAGGTGATCAGGATGGCCTTTTAATAATGTCCGTAAGCTCTGATCAGCCAATCCTCTATTTTCTTTCTGACTTCCGTTCCCGAGACCTCAAAGTTGTTTACCAATATGGCGAAAGCCAATTCTCTTCCCGAATAGGTTTGAAGAACTCCGGCATAGGCCTTTACATTCTTCATACTCCCCGATTTTAATTTTGTATTTCCTGACAAATTCGTTCGTAAACCGAACCACTTGACGCTTCCCTCCTTACCTGCCTCAGGAAGTTCTTCCAATAAGTACTTTCGGTGTGTCTCTGAGTTTCTCATGTGGACCAAGAGCTTCGCGAGTTGCTCTGCTGAAACTGCCGTAAATCTGGATAGCCCGCTTCCGTCGTAGGCGAAAAAAGCAGCTTCTTCGCCCCAAATTTCTCTGAGGTATTTTTCGAGTGCGTGTATTCCTCCTTCGAGAGAAGGATTCCCGTTTTTTGCGCCAAGCTGCACCAAAAGTCCGTCTGCCATTAAGTTGTCACTCTCTTGGTTGATGTGCTTTACTATGTCACTCAGCGGTATGGATTCAGTCGTCGCCAATTTCTTGTAAGTAATCGGCTCCCGAAAAAGATTGTTTTCGGCCGCATATCCTTCGGAGGAAACTCCGGCCTCGCTTAGTTTTTCCCGCAAGTGATAAGCCATAAAAAGAGAAGGATCGGGAATGCTGCCTTTTATAGTGTATCGATCTTGACCAAGAGGCAAAGTACCTCTTACGATCCGCTTCGACTCAAGAGGCGATCCATAAATGTACGCTTGATCCGATTGAATGGTGCTGCTCATCACTTCCGATTCGATTTTCAAGCCGGGCACTTCAGGATAGATGCTTAACAATTTGGCGGGAATATCGGGTTCAGCAGCAGTACTGAAATTCAGGAAATACGTATTGTCATTAAAATTCAGACCGTAGATCCCTGCTCCGAAATAGTTTCCCATATCTTCCCAAACGCGGGTACCGGGAATGGTTTGACCTCGAAGATGGGCTCCATTACCAATCACAGTTCCGGCAATCGAGTCTATTCCTACGGAAATCACAAATTCAACATATTTTTGGAGCAACTCATCAAACCCATTGCTAAAATGCCTCGACCCCAAGGTGGGGTCTCCTGAACCTATCACGATGAGGTCTCCCATGAGCACGCTATCCCTGATTTCGCCCGTGAATACCAAATCGGTCGTGAACCGAAAGTCGCTTCCCAACTCCCCGATCGCTGCAGAAGTGGTAGTCAACTTCCATACAGATGCCGGACAAGCCAATACTTCTTTGTTGTGCGATTCGAGTTCTTCACCGGATAAAGCGTCGACCAACATGGCAGAAATGGTGGCGCCGGCCAGATCTTCATCTGCCACCAGCCGCTCTATTTGCGCTGAAGAGCCCAGACTGATTAGTAATGATGAGATGATGATAAGTACTGCTTTTGATGTCATTGTTGAATTCTTTCAGAACTATAATGCTAAAAAAGGGGCTTTTCGTATACTTTCGGCCTCGTAAAAGAACTGTTTTGTGCGGAATAGCGGGTATATGGAGTAAAAAAGAACTCTCAACTTCTCGATTGGCGGCTTTGGACAAAGCTTCTGAGATGATTGAAAAAAGAGGTCCCGATGCAAATGGCAAAGCGCGGTGGAGCAACTGTGCTTTTGCGCACAGACGACTGTCAATCATCGACACGGATTCGCGATCGGATCAGCCGATGTCCAAAAGTGGCTATTCCCTCATCTTCAATGGGGAAATCTACAACTATAAAGAGCTTAGAAAAGGTCTGATCTCAAAAGGTCATTCATTTCAAACTGAAGGAGACACAGAGGTCTTGCTCATCGGCTTGATCGAAGAAGGTGTAAATTTTCTAAAAAAAACCAATGGATTTTTTGCCTTCGGTTTTTACCACGAAAGCAACCACCACTTGATCATTGGCAGAGACCGATACGGTATTAAACCGATGTATTACCACCGGTCGGGTGATGAAGTGATATTCGGCAGCAGCTTGGGAACAATCATGCCTTACCTCGCTGACCGCGAAATTGATCAAGAAAGCCTGTCACTCTATATCGGGTTGAGTTACATCCCCTTTCCCAAAACGATACTAAGTAACGTCTTCAAACTTTCTCCCGGTACTTGTCTTCATTTTCATGGGGAGACGGTCAAAGAAGAAGTTTTCTATAAACTGGAAAGGGGAAATCGGCGAGATATTTCTGCGGAAGAAGCGAAAAATGCCATCCGAGAAAAGCTGACTGAATCGGTTCGAAAGCGCATGGTTTCAGATGTGCCATTGGGTACTTTTTTGAGCGGAGGGGTAGACTCTTCTATTATCACTCATTTAGCTTCACAGTTTGATCAGTCGATTCCTGCTTTTTCCATTGGCTTTCCCGATCAGTCATATTTTGACGAAAGTCAAAAAGCGGCAAGCGTAGCCAAACATCTGGGTGTGGAGCACCACGTTTTGGAAGTGACGGAAGACGATCTGGACGAGCATTTGGATGACATACTGAATGCGATGGATGAGCCCTTTGCCGATTCGTCGGGAATTTTGGTAAACATGCTTTCTGAATTTGCCGGAAAAAAGGTAAAAGTGGCGTTGAGTGGCGATGGTGCCGACGAGTTGTTCGGCGGGTACAACAAACACAGAGGACTGTTGCGATCTACCGCAACAGATTGGAAGAACGGCCTTCTCAAGAGTGCTTCACCACTGCTGAACATGCTTCCTTCATCGAGGAATCAAAAAGCCTTTTACCGCTTTCGAAAACTCCAACGGTATTCCATCGGCTTGCAATCGAAGTTTAAGGATCGCTACCTCGAATGGGCTTGTTTCACTCCCGAAAATGAAGTGGCCAATCTTATAAAATCCCATCGGGGATATGCCGATAGCCAAACCATCTTGAGTTATTTGGATCATCTCGATGAAAGAGACTTCAATTCGGTTCTTCAAACAGATTTCGCTTTGGTTTTGGCGAATGATATGCTTTGCAAGGTAGATGGAATGAGTATGCATCGCAGTTTGGAAGTAAGGGTACCCTTCCTTGACCACGATTTGGTAGACTACGTTTTTTCCCTACCCTCCGATCAAAAACTGAACAATCGTCGGGGAAAGATTCTACTAAAAGATGCTTTTTCAAAAGAGTTTCCGAATGGGTTTTTCTCGGCTTCAAAGCGAGGTTTTGAAGCCCCGCTTACGCATTGGTTTAAGGGTCCTCTGAGAGAAAGACTGGATCGTCTTTTCACCAAGCAAATCATAGAAGATCAAGGACTTTTTGATTACACTCAAATTCAGGAACTAATTAAAAAAGCACTAAGCAGATCACCGGGAGATAGCCCTCATACCTTATGGGCTTTATTGGTTTTTCAACATTGGTATGATCGATTCTTTTTGAGTTCCACAACTTCATAAATTTTACCTTCGGTCTTTGGCTGAAGCAATACTATGCCCCGAATTCTCAGAATAATAAACCGTTTCAATTTAGGTGGTCCTACCTACAACGCGGCCTATCTTACCAAATATCTGCCTCCCGAATACGAGACGATGCTCCTG
>DATFKV010000604.1:0-2501 GCA_035268465.1 Cryomorphaceae bacterium
GACCATCCGTTTTTTCCGCAGCAATGGAATCAACGATGTTCAAACCTTCGACCACTTCACCAAATACAGTGTATTGGCCATCCAAGTGAGGAGTTCCACCTATTTCGGAGTAAACTTTCTTTTGCTCTTCACTGTAAGAAAACGCATCTGCTCCGGGCTTGGTGGTTTTTTGAGAAGCCATTCTCATGAGGGTATTTTCGTCAATGGTCTTTCCTTGAACGATGTAAAACTGAGAGCCTGATGATTCCCTTTCCGGGTTAACCGCATCCCCCAGTCGCGCCGCTGAAAGCGCTCCCTTCTTGTGGATGTGATTTGAATTAAGCTCAGCAGGAATAGTGTATCCGGGTCCCCCCATCCCCAGAGAAACTCCTTTTTCGGCACCACGTGAATTGGGATCTCCACCTTGGATCATAAAGGATTGGATAACTCTGTGAAAGAGCAATCCGTCATAAAATCCGTCTTGAGCTAGCTTAAGAAAGTTCTCTTTATGAAGGGGTGTATCATCGTAAAGTCTGACTACCATATCACCATATTTAGTCGAAATGACAACCATTTCCTCTTTTTTTGCGTTCTTATCCAGTACAAAAGAAAGACTCAGAAGGCAGGTTGCCATTACTATAATCGGCAGGAGGTAACCTTTAAAAATAGTATCTCTATTCATAAAATTCATACATTTGGCTATCGTGGTGATCCGCGAAAATAACAAAGAACAAATGAAAACCCGTCTTACATATTTATTTACCCTCCTACTTTTTGGTTTTATCGCCATTTCATGCAACCCTGAGGAGGATACTATTGCCGAAATAATCGTGGTGACTCCTGAAGGTTCAAGAGTTCCGGGAGCCGAAGTGAGAATGTTTGGCCAAGGCACCATCGACGACGATCAGGTAGGAGATATCGCAATTGATCGAACCCAGTTCACAAACTCAAATGGAGTTGCAGAATTTGATTACACAGATCAATACGAGCCCGGGCAAAGCGGATTCGCGATACTCGATGTAGAAATAACTTTTGAGACTCCTGACAGCACCGCGTTTGTAAACGGAATCATGAAAGTAGTGGAAGAAGAAACTACCACTAAGACATTTGTTCTGGGTTCGTAAACAGTCCCTCCTTTTCAAAGTATTCCACGACCGCTTTTCTCATTAGCTCTTTTTGCTCCTTATCAGAAAGATAGGGCAGATCCTTCACCTTTTGGAAGTGTGGCCACCCTTCTTTATCAAGATGGGCAAACTCGTAATAGCCAAATGGCTCCAATACAGTGCAAATAGCAATGTGCATCAAATTGAGCTTTTCGTCTTTAGAAAATTTTCTCACCCCCTTACCCAGTTCCTGCACACCTATTAAAAATAGAATTGCTTCCAGGTCAATTTCTTCCCCAAAGCTTTCCTCCAAGTGTGAAACCACTTCGCGCCATCTTTTTTCAAATTCGAAATCCATTTTGCAAAGTTAGCTAATGGTGATGTGTTTTCACGAAAGTGTTAAATTAGACATATGCTAACTGAAATAGACCTCGAGAACATCCTCTTTTTGGACATAGAAACGGTGCCTGCCGTTTATAATTTTGATGAACTTGATTTGTCTTGGCAAGAACTCTGGTCGGATAAAACCAGATTCTTGCAGGAAAGAGAGTCAAAAACTGCGGGTGAACTGTACGAAAAGGCTGGTATTTACGCCGAATTTGGAAAGATCATCTGCATCTCCACTGCGCTGTTCTATCAAGCGGGAAGTGAGCAAAAACTGAGAGTGACCAGCTATTATGGAAAAGATGAAAAAGCCCTGCTCGCTGATTTTCTCGAGATGCTCAACAGATTTGACCGACGTGGAGAAAAGTTTTTGTGCGGTCATAATTCAAAGGAATTCGATATACCGTACATTGCCAGAAGATCTTTAATTAATGGACTCACCCTTCCGAGGATGATCAACTTGGCCGGTAAGAAACCTTGGGAAGTAAGACATTTGGACACCATGGATTTATGGAAATTCGGAGACTACAAGCACTTCACTTCCTTGAATCTTTTGGCAAAATTATTTGATGTTCCCACACCGAAAGGAGATATTTCCGGCGCTGATGTCGGACGTGTTTTTTGGGAAGAAGATGACGAGGAGCGCATTCGAGTCTATTGCGAAAAGGACACAGTGACGGTTGCACGCTTAATGCAGCGATTTAGAAATATGGAGATCATTCACGATGACTACATTGAAATGGTTTAATATTCCTGTTCTTTTGATTTTGGTGATGTCATGCTCTCAAGCTGAAGAGAGCAGTCAAGATCGTGAAGAGGAAATAATCCTCATTGAGAATTCAGGACTCTTTCGGGGCTATGAAATGGGGTGGGAACCTGATAGCGTCTTGGCCCGAGAAGAATGGACTCCTATAGTCTCCAACGATAGCATAATTCGGTTTCAAGAGAGTTTGTTGCTCTTGGGCGATACCGTTTTAATTGATGCTTATATAGCCTTCGATTTCTATGGACTTTTTGAAGTCCAGGTGGATGCTT
>DATFKV010000605.1:0-2794 GCA_035268465.1 Cryomorphaceae bacterium
CCATCACCGGTTGGTTGGTATCCTTCTTGGGATTTCGAGTCAATATTATCACTTACGCGCTCATCATCTTTGCCTTTGTGGTACCACTTCTTTTGGTCAAAAGACCGGGGATGAGGAATTGGATTGCAGCACTCATCGGATTTGCTCTGATTTTACTTGGCTTGGGATTCTTGGTAGATACGGTTCCGACTTTTACCGAAAACTCTGCCTTTGTTCAATTTTTTATCGAGTATTCCAATCAACCCTTTTTAGGGACCCTCATGTTCATCGCATTGGGAATCATCGTAACGGTGATTGTTCAGAGCTCGTCTTCAGCCATTACACTTACCATGGCCCTTTGCGCCAGCGGAGTAATTCCTTTTGATGTGGCCGCGGCCATGGTGCTTGGCGAAAACATCGGTACTACGGCAACTGCTGAAATTTCGGCCCTCGTAGGAAACGTCTACGCTAAGAGAAGCGCACGGATCCATACCCTTTTCAACGTTATCGGGGTGGCTTGGATGGTCATCGCCCTTCCCTTTGTTTTGAAAATTATCGGAAACTATATGCCGGCCGATCCCTATGAGCAATCAGAGGCAGGCCATCAGGCAGCCACCATCGCTTTGGCAGCATTTCACTCCGTTTTCAATCTGGCCAATTTGCTCATTCTTATTTGGTTTACTCCACTTTTGGTCAAACTTGCAAGCAAAACGGTTCGATCCAGAGGTGGAGAAGATGAGGAGTTCCGATTGGAGTACATCGACTCCTCGATTCAACTTTCTGAGATCTCCGTCTTGGAGGCAAAGAATCAAGTGATCCGTTTTGGGGAAATCGTAGCTCGCATGTCCACTTTTGTCAAGAGCCTGCTCACCGAAACGGATGCGGGACATCAGGAAAAACTACTCGGGCGGATCAAGAAATACGAGAAGATTACCGATCGGATGGAAATAGAGATCTCTCAGTATTGCAGCCGTCTTTCCGCCACTGAGCTCTCGCAAGCCTCGTCAGAGAAGGTTCGTGCATTTTTAAGTATCAGCAGCGATCTGGAGCGAATCGGAGATATTTTTTATCAGATGGCAAATACCATCGAGCGAAAAACGGCATCGAAAATCTGGTTTACTCCTGACCAAAGAGAGAAGCTATTGCGAATGTTTGGCATCTTGGACATGGCATTGGATCTAATGCTGGAAAATCTCGAAAAAGAAGAGGAGAAAGACATTAATTTGGAAAGAGCCAAGACGCTCGAAAAAGAGATCAATCAACTTCGCAATAAACTTCGTCGCGAGTACATTTCCAGAATTGAATCGGGTAATTACAATCTGCGTAGCGGAACGATATACAGCGATTTATTTTCGTCCTTGGAAAAAGTGGGAGATCATATCGAAAATGTAAGTGAAGCTCTGACAGGAAAGATCTAATTCAAGACTTAGTCCCTCAAAAGGTTGCCTTCAGAGACTACCGTGTTACTGAGATTCAGATCACGATCAACAATGGTGACACTAAATTTCAAGGTGTCACCAAGCTCAAAGAAATTTCCGCTCACAAGCAGATCCTCAAAGTCAAGTGAGAGATCGTAAGTTGCCGTCACCTTGAGTTGCTTATTCTGTCCTTGAGGAGTCAAAAGAGGAATCCTGAAATCAAACGGAGTGGGAGTTTCGAGCAATTCATAAGTCCCATTTCTCAAAACATACACCTCCAACCAAAGATTGTTGTGGTATTGATTTGGGATATCATTTAAGGTGTCTTCCAAGGCCTGAAACGGAGGCAGTGTATCACTCGGAGGCAAACCAAAATTCCCATCACCATCGGTAAAATTGATGATCAGGTTTCTTTCGTCTTCCAAGTAATCAACTGAGTTAATCACCGGCTCATCCGGCAAATCATCCTCGCTATTACAAGCTGCTATGGCGACAAGCGTAAAGAGAAGGAGAAAATATTTGAAACGAAATGGGTTCATGAATGGAGACTATCTTTGTAAAATTACAATTATCAAAATCCTTACCCTAATTTGACTCCTCCTCTCGCAGAGAAAATTTTCGAGATTAATTCTGATCGTGAGTTTAACGAAACTTGTCTCAAAGTATTTCGCTTTCAGTCACGAGAAAATGCGGTGTACCGCCAATACATCGAGCATCTGGGTGTAAATACGGCGGATGTTCATCGAATGGAGGATATTCCCTTTCTCCCGATTGAACTATTCAAGACACACAAAATACTGAGTGGAAAATCGGGTGAAAAGGAGATTGTTTTCAGCAGCAGCGGAACAACCGGTATCTCTACCTCAAATCACTACGTTTCCCTCCCTGAAGTCTATGAGCGAAGCTTTTTGAATGCATTCGCGAAATTTTACGGTTCTCCCTCCCAGTTCAGAATTTTAGCGCTCCTCCCATCTTATTTAGAACGAACGGGGTCTTCGCTGATTTACATGGCAGACCATCTCATTAAAGATTCAAATCACCCCGATAGCGGTTTCTTTCTCGACGACTTCGCTCGCCTTCGCGAAATTCTGTCGACAGAGAGTGATCAAAAAACATTACTGATCGGTGTAAGCTTTGCCCTACTCGATTTTATAGAGGAAAAAAGCATCAAGCTCAAAAACACCATTGTGATGGAGACGGGCGGCATGAAGGGTCGACGCAAAGAACTGACCCGCGAAGATCTACACTCAAAACTGAGAAGAGGGTTTGGTGTCGATTCCATCCACAGCGAATACGGCATGACCGAGTTACTCAGTCAGGCCTATTCAAGCGGAAGCGGGATTTTTCGAAGTCCGCCCTGGATGAAAGTGCTGGTGCGAGATACCAACGACCCTTTG